>JBCNQO010000449.1:0-2837 GCA_039592825.1 Flavobacterium sp. | reverse complement strand
TCCATCTGGAAAAGTGACCAAAGTTTGTCGGGATTCGCTTTGAGTTTTTCCAGAACATTTTCCCAAATCACGTCTTTGTGTCTGGCGGAATGCTTGTCAAAACGCGTTTTCAGTACTTTCAGGAAGTCTTTTTTTTCTTCGTCGGTGAGCTTGTTTTTCATTTGCGGTTGATTGTTGCGTGAAGTTAGGAAATCGCGCGCAAACTTTGGCTCGGAAATTACTCCAACCGAAACTTTTGGCGTTTGCAATCGAGCGTGAGTTTGTGTTGCAGAAACAGTTTGTTGCCAATCATTCCTTGCATTCCCGACGATTTCATAAGGAAATTCTGCAAAGCCGACGTGCCTTCGATGTTCGTGATTTCGGTAAGCGGCAGGACTTTTTTCGCGAATTCTATTTTTTGGTCGGCTCTTGTCGAAATGACTTTTAGCGTTTTTCCCCAAGAATTGCCTTTTTCGATTTTCAGTTTGGAATTTGGGATTTTGTAAGCGTCGAATTTTTGCTTGTTCAGGATAAGCTGATAACCGCTCGTGCCCGAGTCGTAAAGAAGTTTAAGGTTTTCGCCCGCGATTTTTGCCGGAATCAGGATCTTTCGTTTTTTGAATTCAAGGTCTTCGAAGTTTGAATTGTCGACATTTTCGGTGAACGAACAGATCGCGTTTTTGAAATCGAGTGTCGTGATGCGTTTTTCGAGCAAATCGGTTCCGATTGTTCCTATAATATTTATGGATTCGGGATTCTCAAAATCGACTTTTTGCCCATAGTCTATCAGTTGGAATTTGTTGGATTTTACCAATAGATTTCCGATGGCAAATTCCAGTGAAACTTCATTTTTGTCGGCATTGATTTTTATCGGATTTGGTCTGTTGGAGACAATCGATTCCAAGCCGTTTTTGTAGAAAATCGTGACTGGCGATCCGGAGTCGAATTGCATATAGAAAGTGCGGTTGATTCCCGTGATTTTAATCGGAAATAAAAGTGCCGAATAAGGATTTCCATCGGACGCATCCCAAACGAATTTCACGTTTTCGGCCTCACCGCGAACTTCGAGATAGTTTTCGGCAGGCGAGAATTTTTGGTCAAAATAGAAATAAGCGGCGATGGACGAAATGACAAAAAGCGCCAAAATCGATAACAGGATTTTTTTGAAAGTCTTCATGTGTGATTTTTGGGCAACGTTCGGATTTTGCGCCCGAATTTGCCCAGAAACCGATATGACAATTTTACGTCAATCGCAATTTTGGCTTACAGGAAGTTGGTTTTCAGTTTGATGGACAATTGTCCGGTTTGGTTCAGGCTGATGCCATTTTTTATGACGACAATCGTTTTGAGTGCTAAAAACAAGATTAAAGGCGCGATAAAAAGTGGAAATCTTGTGTGAAAAGCGAGTTGCAGAAACGGGCAAATGATCATCGTGACCGAAAGTAGAATTGACAGCAAAAGTTGTAAAGCGACGATGTTTTTTCCGATTTCTTTGTTCGTTTCGTCTTTGGTTTTGTAGGTAAGAATCAATGGAACGATTACGCTCGCAAAAGGAATCACCAAACCCGTCAGCACCGAAAAATTGATGGTTTTTGCACGACTTATTTCTGCTTTTTCCGGCGTTGGATTTATCTCGGAAGCCGCTATTTCCAAGGCGTCGCACAACGCTCGCAACGTGAAGCCTTTCGGCGCATTTCCGGCCTCGATTCGCTGGATCGTGCGCAAAGACAATCCCGATTTCTGGGCGAGTTCGGTTTGTGTAAGGTTTTTGCTTTCGCGAAGTGTTCTTACGTGGTTCAAAATGTCGTTTTATAAGATTCGGTGTACGCGAATTTACGGATTATGACGAATAGTTTGCTGCGATAGATTAATGGTTTGTGTGCATTTCGGATAACTCGTGCAACCCAGAAAGTCGCCGAATTTGCCTTGTCGTTTTACCATGAATCCGCTGTCGCAACCTTTGCACAGAATGCTGTTTTCGAGAATCTCGATGTTGACGAAGGTTTCGTCGCAAATAGGGTAGTGCGAGCAACCCAGGAATTGTTTGCCGTTTTGCGTATTGATCCTGATCTTGAGTTTTCCGGTTCTGCAATACGGGCAGTTCGTCGGTTTGAGATTTCCGTCGGCAGCCGACAAAAGTAAATTCGATTCACTCAACAATTCTTCGGCAAACAGCGAAACATCGGTTGGAACCATTAGGATTGCTTCGTTTCTTGTCCGCGTCAGCGCAACATAAAACAAACGTCTTTCTTCGGCAAACCTGTAGTTTTCTGCGTCGTTCAAAAGTAACGACAGAATCGGGTCGTCTGTCATTTTGTTCGGGAATCCCAAAAGATGGTTTTTGAGATTCAGTACAATCACGTTATCGGCTTCCAAACCTTTGGATTTGTGTACCGTGAGAAATTTTATGTCGACGTTTTCAAAGACTTTTACCTCGAGTTTTGCGGTCCGCTCGATGTATCGGATTTTGTCTGGCGTGACTTTGAGCAATTCGTCAATGTCAAAACTGTGGCGGCCAAGAACGAGAATCGATTTTTCGCAGTAACGATCGACGAGCTGTTTGAGTTGTTCGAGAAATATGTCTCCCAAATTATCCGATCCGTATTCGACAAACTTCACGGGATCGATCAAAATCTCTTTTTTCGACTTCGGATTTTTCGCGATCTGGGCTTTGTTCTTCTGCACGAATTTGGCCGAAATGTCGATCAGATTCTGGGAATTGCGGAAAGTCTGTTCGATAAATAATTTCTCGTGTTGGCCGACGAACTTCCCGAAATTGTGGAAAAGAGAAACGTCGCTTCCTGCGAATCTGTAAATCGATTGCCAATCGTCGCCCACGCAAATCAGGCGCGCGCCAC
>JBCNQO010000448.1:0-2838 GCA_039592825.1 Flavobacterium sp. | reverse complement strand
ATGCGATAAACGAAATCCAGGCGATGTAGCGGTTGTTTATGAGGTAATGGAACAAAAGCGAAAGCACGATCAGGAACAGAATGCCCAACATTCTATACACGATAAGTTCCTCGAAATAATGTCCGATCTCAAAATCGGTGTAGCCGTAAATCGCTTGCGTACAGATTCCGAGGAAAATCGAAGCCAGCATTACGATAAGTATCGATGTAAAAACGGCAATGAGTTTCGAGGTGAAAAGCATGCCCGAAATGACCGGAGTCGCATCCTGGATCTCGTTGAATTTGGCGTCGCGTTCCTTCCAGACCAGAACGCCGGTGTAAAACGCGATGAATCCGATGAAGAAAATCATGTACGAATCCATGATGCTGTCTACGACCATTGCGGTTGTCGGATATTTTTTGGTTCCGAAATACGACGTAAGGTTAACGAAACCAACGATCAGAATGATAAAACCGATGGCCATCACGGTAATGTAAACCGGATTCTTGATCACCGATTTCGTCTCGAATTTTATGATATGCCACCAAGATCTGAACGTGAAAACGCCAGCTCGTCCGGGCTCGAAGACTTTGTTTGAAACTATCGGTAGTTTGACGTCTTTTTCTTTTCTGACTTTCGACTTTTTGGTTTTGATGTCGAATGAAAAACGCCAATAGATCACGAAAAGCACTACCACGGCAATCGCCATCCAGAGCAAACGGTTATAAAGCAAGTCGCCCACAAGCGGAATCACCTGGGAATTCTTTTCCTGTATCGTAAGATATTTCGTGGCAAGCCCAAACGGTCGCGTTCCGAAAGGATCGGTGATATTCGAGATCCATTCGGTGTCAAGGTCGCTCAGGAAACTGCCCGAAACGAGATAGAAAACGATCATGAGCACTGTTCCCACGAAAGAAACGACGGTATTCCTGAAAATGATCGCGAGCCCAAAGATCAAAGTACCCGAAATAAGCACGTTCGGAATCGCGAAAGCCAGGAATCCTTGGGCAAATGCAGACAAATAGATCGGGCCGAGACGTTCGGCCGGAGTCCAATCAAAGGCGATTGCGAGTGGCGGCGCGAGAATGGTTCCTATCACGATTCCCAGCATCGGAACCAAAGAAACGATATAAGCACCGAGGAATTTCCCAAAGAAATAATCGCGTTTCTTGATAGGCGAGGAGAACACGAATTGGTGCATTCCCGTTTCGAAATCGCGATTGGCCGTGGCGTTCATGAAAGCCGTGATGAGCGGCAGGAAAATGATCGACATGATCGAGAAATAGTTCTGGATCTGGAAAGGCGCGTTCTTGAAAATATTGGCCGCGTTGCCACCGATGACGATGTTTTCAGACGCTGTTGCCCCAAAAGTGAACAAAGCGTAGATCAACGTAAAGATCCAGATCATGGGAGTGCGGAACCAATACCGCAGCTCGTAGCGAAGAAATTTCCACATAACTTTCTGGGTTTAGACGAGTTCGTGGATTTTGGCGAAAAAGACGTCCTCGAGGTTTTCCTCGGCCTTGACGAATCCGCTTGACGGTGCGTTCTCCGAAAAAACGTGAATCAAAGGACTTCCGCCCACGAGTTTGTTCGAAATTACCTTAAAGTTAGATTGGTATTGCGAAAGTTCGTGTTTGTCGATCTTCTTTTCCCAAACCTTGTCCTTGATTTGCAGCAAAGCTTCGTCTGTATTGCCGCTAAAAAGCACGCGACCTTTGTCCATGATGGCCATTTGCGTGCAAAGTTCGCGAACGTCCTGAACGATGTGCGTAGACAGGATTACGATCACGTTTTCACCGATCTCACTCAAGATGTTGTAAAAACGGTTTCTCTCGCCAGGATCGAGTCCGGCGGTCGGTTCGTCTACAATCACCAATTTCGGGTTTCCGATAAGGCATTGGGCAATCCCGAAACGCTGGCGCATCCCGCCAGAATAGCTGCTTACGGCATTTTTTCTGTGTTCCCAAAGATTCACCTTCACTAGCAGTTCGTCTACCATCTGACGTCTGTCCGACTTATTGTCAAAACCTTTCAAAAGCGCCAAATGATCGAGCAAATCGACAGCCGAAGTTCTCGGATAAACCCCAAATTCCTGCGGCAGATAACCCAAAACTTTTCGTACCGACTCTTTGTCGTTCAAAATGTCTATATCGCCCAGAAATGCACTCCCGGAATCGACTTCCTGAAGCGTGGCGAGCGTTCGCATGAGTGAAGATTTTCCGGCGCCGTTCGGACCCAAAAGCCCGAACATGCCTTTCTCGATCGTGACCGAAACCCCGTTTAGCGCGTGCACGCCGTTCGGGTATTTCTTGTCGATGTTGTCGATGACAAGTTTCATAGTGATTGATGATTGTGTTTTCTGGCTTTAGGCTTTAAGCGATAGGCTGTAAGCTGTTGGTGGCCAAAAACGGTTGTTGTTTGTAAAGTTTTTTTAAAGGTAAGGACTAAGCCTGTTTGTTTGATGGACGAAAAAGGAGCTATTTCTGTAACAATGTGTCGCGAAAAAAGTCCTTTTTTCATTAGACGGGAATTGGTCGTAAAAGGTTGCATGCTCAAACAGACATCGCGATTTTTAACGCTTTTTGTTGTTGTTGAAGTTTTCGACGATGAGTTTGGCGATGAGTTTCGGATCCTGATAATACAAACCGTGGCTGTATTTCGGCAATAAGACGATCGCACTTCTGTCGTTGTCCTTGATCATATCCGAATAATGCCTTATGCGCAAATCGTCGTATTCTTTCCACCAAGGCTTGAAGTTGATACCAAGATGCAGTTTCTGGTTCATTTCCTCGTCTGGCACTTCTATGTATTTGTTGTAGGAAATCACGGCGGTTACGGCAATGTTCTGCAAGCGCG
>JBCNQO010000447.1:0-2844 GCA_039592825.1 Flavobacterium sp. | reverse complement strand
TTTCGGCCGGAAGAAAATCGTGGAATTCCTTTGGCAGCGAAGTGTCCGACTCAAAAAGCGTCAGAATGTCTTTGATCGAGATGAACTGCTTGGCGTAAAAATCATTGACGTGTTCCTGCGTTTTCTCGATGTGATAGAAATTCTCGCTGCTCAGGGAATCAAAAGAGAAATTATCCGACACATCGTTGTTATAACCTTGAGTCGTATGCAGTTCATAGTCGTTCAAAAACCATTTTGCCTTAGGGAGAAAGTGATAGAAAGTCGTGCGAAAGTCAATGTTCTTCTGATAAAAATAAAACATCAGATCTTTCACGACGCCATTTCCCTCGTGTTTTATCCCGATCCAGGTCTTGCCATAAGGTGCTGTTTTCAGGTAATCGGAACTGTTCAAGCTTTCGCGGAATTGGTCTCTCGAAATTTCCTGAACCCCATTCGGAAGCACCACGTAACGAAGTTTATTGCGAGTCAGTTTCACAGGCGCGGTCGGCCCGAAAAAGTAGCTTTTGAGATTGGTTTCTACAGGATTGTAAGGATTCGTCTCCTTTCGCTGATAATAGAACTGGTGATGATCGTGCAAAACGACTTCGTTCTCGACCGGATAAGCCTTAAGGATGCCGCTCGCCGGAGTCGCTTTTGTAGCGGCCGTCGGAGTCAGGATATCGATCAATCGCTCGGTCATTCTGCGTCGGCTCGAATAGATTTCGCCCGAGATTTTCTCGAGTTCCTTGGCACACACGTCAAACAGCAAATTCACGATAGGATCGAAGCCATTCTCGAGTTCGATGTCGCTGTAACCCCATTGTTTGGCCGCGCGCTTGAGCAAACGGTCTTTGATCTGGTCTTTCGATAATTGGTTCATAGGCGTTTATTTGAAGGAAAATGGAGCCAGGAAATAAGAGCTTTTGTAGTAGTAAGGTTGGTTCGTTTTCTTGATCACGCCATAAACGATGATGTCCAGACGCTTTTTCACGCGGATGTTCGTGGCATAATTCACCGTGTCTTCGTTCACCGCCAAAGTCACATCGGTAATCGTGAGCCTTTGTTCGTACTTTTTGACTTTCTCGAAAACCGAATCCTTGATCTTGTCTTTGAGGTGATTCACGTTCGAGAGTTGGTTGAAATCGGTTTCCCAGATGACCGTCCCGAATTCGTCGTCGTATTTGTATTCGCCAAAAATCGTCGAGATGATCAGCGAGATGAACTGCGCCAATGATTCCTCGATCGTGACTTTTCTCACGTCTTGTCCTTTGGTCAGGTTCCCAAAAGCCAGCGGCAGTTTATAATACAGATCTTTCATGTGCTTTCTCGAATTTAATCGCACCGTTTTCGTCGAGTTTTACCTTGAGATGATCGCCTTTCCCGATTTCGTTGGAAATGATCATGCGCGAAAGTGGCCTTTTGAGTTGGTTTCGGATGATGCCTTTTATGGGACGCGCACCATATTCCGGACTAAACCCTTTAAGAGCGATCGCTTCTTTGTCCGACGCCTCGATTTCGAGCGTGATCTCGAGTTTTTCGAGCAATTGCAGCAGTTCTTTTTTGAGGTGGATGTCGAAAATCTTGGCCACATTTTTAGCACTGATGGGCGCAAACGGAATGATCTCGGTAACGCGTCCCAAAAATTCCGGACGGAAATAAGGACTCATGAGTTTGATCAGATCGTTCGATTCGGGAATGATGTCCTGGTCGAACTGCTTCACGATATAATCCGATCCAATGTTCGAGGTGAAAAGAATCACGGCATTCGAAAAATCGCCTTCTTTGCCCAATCTGTCGTGCAGTTTTCCTTCGTCCAAAATCTGAAGAAAAACGTCAAAAACCGATTTGTGGGCTTTCTCGATCTCGTCAAAAAGCACGATGGAATAAGGCTTCTGACGGATTTTGTTGACAAGAAGTCCGCCTTCTTCGTAACCCACATAACCCGGAGGCGCGCCATAAAGCAAAGCAGCCGAATGTTCTTCCTTAAATTCGGACATATCAAAGCGGATTATCGCGCTTTCGTCCCCGAACAAAAAGTCGGCAAGCGATTTGGCGAGCTCGGTTTTTCCGGTTCCTGTCGGACCCAAAAAGAAAAAGGATCCAATTGGTTGCCCAGGTTTTGTCAATCCCGAACGCGATTCCAGAATGGCGTCCGAAACCACTTTTACAGCGTGATCCTGGCCAATGACGCGTTTTTTGAGCGTATTCTCAATGTCCATCAAACGCTCGCGCTCGTCCGACTTGACTTTTCCGGCAGGAATTCCCGTGATGCCCGAAACGATGATTGAAAGGTGCGAAGGAAGCACTTTATTTTCCTGTGTTTCCAAACTTTCCAAAAGATCGAGCAGCGTTTTTGTTTGCGAAATCCTGTCGTCTTCGGCATTGTTTTCTTCCGAAAAAAGATAGCCCGCGCTGTTGTAAACTCTCGTGAAAAAGTCGTGGTAACGCTCGTCTTTGTCGGTGTTTTCCTCGTTTTCTATCGACTCAAATTCCACGCGAAGTGCCGGAAGTTCTTTTTTGATAAGTTCTCTCGCCACTTTTAGCGAAGACATCGTTCTATCGATCAGATCCAAAGCCGAATCCGGAAGCGATTTTTCCTTGAGATAGCGTTTGGACAAGCGAATAGATTCGATCAAACCTTCGTCGTCAATAGCATAATCGTGATGCGACTGGTAATGTTCGATCACGTTTTTGATCATCTTGTGCGCCAGATTCGCGTCGGGTTCCGAAATTTCCAAAACCTCGAAACGTCTGGTAAGAGCGTCGTCTTTGCCTAGCGATTTCCGGAATTTGTCAGTCGTTGTAGCGCCAATAAAAGTAATGTCGCCTTTATTGAGTTCCGATTTTATAAGACTCGTGATGCCC
>JBCNQO010000446.1:0-2847 GCA_039592825.1 Flavobacterium sp. | reverse complement strand
ATTGGCGACATGAGTTTCGTTGGCCCGCGACCGGACATTGAAGGTTATTACGACAAGCTCGAAGGCGAAAACCGAAAAATCCTGGAATTGCGTCCGGGATTGACGAGTTTGGCCGCGATAAAATATGCGAACGAAGACGCGATTCTCGAAAGTCAGCCGAATCCGCTAAAATATAACGACGAGGTTTTGTTTCCCGACAAAGTCAAAATGAACCTCGACTATTACCACAACCGAAGTTTTTGGGGCGACATTCGGTTGTTGGTTTGCACATTTTCTAAATTTGCCCCGAATCCCGAACCATGAACAACATTCTCATCACTTCGGCCGGAAGACGCGTTTCTCTGGTGCGTTTTTTCCAGAAGGAACTCAAGCGCTTTTTTCCCGAAGCCAAAGTTTTTACCACAGATTTAAATCCTGATTTTTCGGCTGCCTGCGCGGTGTCGGACAAAGCTTTCGCGATTTCGCGAGTGACCGATCCGAACTACATCGACCAATTGCTCACTTTGGCCAAAGCGCAAAAAGTGGGAATGATAATCCCGACGATCGATACGGAATTGCTGGTCTTGGCGCAAAACCGCGAGTTGTTCAAACAAAACGGAATCGAGGTTATTGTTTCGGATGAAAGTTTGGTGTCGGTCTTCCGCGACAAGCGAAAAACGCATACTTTCTTTGACGAGCACAACATCGGGCGCGCATCGGAATTCTCCAAAACGGAATTCTCTTTGCCAATCTATATCAAGCCTTACGACGGCAGCCGAAGCGTTGACAACTACGTGATCCTGTCCGAAAATCAACTTACAGATTATCATTTCGCGAACGAAAAACTCATGTTTCTCGAGTATCTCGAGCATTCGAATCACACCGAATTCACGATCGATCTTTATTACGACAAAAATGGTGACTTGAAGTCTTTCATTCCGCGACAGCGCATTGAAGTCCGCGACGGTGAAGTGAACAAAGCCGTGACCAGAATTCCTGAATTTTACGACGCACTTTCGCTCAAACTCGCTTCTGTGAAAGGGTTTCGCGGTTGCATCACGTTTCAGGTTTTTGTCAATAAATCGAATGGGAATTTGTACGGAATCGAGATCAACCCTAGATTTGGCGGCGGTTATCCGTTGAGTTATCTGTCTGGCGGAAATTTCCCGGAATGGCTTATACGCGAATATTTTTTGCACGAAAAAATCGACAAGTGCGATACTTGGGAAAAAGACCTGATGATGTTGCGCTACGACGACGAAGTTTTGGTACGGAACGCTAAATGAGCAAGCCGATCACCATAGTTTTTGACCTCGACGACACTTTGGTCAAGGAAATCGATTACCTCAAATCGGCTTTTCGCGAGATTGCGGCTTTCGCCGATGCAGAAAGAATAGAGCTTCTCGAGGAAATGCTTGGTTGGCATTCGAACAAGGAAAACGTTTTTGCCAAACTCGAAGCGCTTTATCCGCACGCAAATCTGTCCGAACTCAAGAAATTGTACCGCAATCATTTGCCCGATTTTTCGCATGTGTCAGACGTGCTCGAATTTTTGTCTGAATTAAAGTCAGACGGACATTTTCTGGGATTGATCACCGATGGCTTTTCGGTCACGCAACGCAACAAGATCAAGGCTTTGGGTATCGAAAATGTTCTGGATCTAATCGTGATTTCGGAAGAATTCGGATCGGAAAAACCGCACGAAGACAATTATTCGGCTTTCCACAAATTCAAGACGGAACAATATATATATGTGGGCGACAATCTCAACAAGGATTTCATCACGGCCAAAAAACTGGGTTGGACAACCGTTTGCCTAATCGACGACGGACGTAACATCCACACCCAGGATTTCGCTCGAAATGACCTATATTTACCCGCTTTTACAATTCACTCGCTAAACGAATTGTCTGGCATCATCAAAAAACTGAACTAAATGGGATTACTGCGCAAAACCGCTCTGAAGATTCTTAAAGCGACGGCGTTCGATACGGCCATCACACACCATTTTACCAAGCGCAAGTTCTTCCTGAACTCCTATAACCACAAAGGCTATTGGTATTACGGCGCCAATCGCGAGAAAGATACGATCTCGATTTTCCAGAAATGGGTAACGCCGGGCGATTATGTTTTGGAAATTGGCGGACACATTGGCTATTTCACGACTTTTTACGCGAACATCGCCGGGAAAGAAGGAAAAGTAGACGTGTTCGAACCTAGTGAAAAGAACGCCAGATATCTCGTAAAGAACGTGGCGGCGCTGCCCGACGGAATCCGTGAAAACGTGACGCTCGTGCCAAAAGGGGCTGGCGATGAGAACAAGATTCTCGATTTTTACATCGATCCGATCTCGGGTCAGAACAATTCTTTCGTAAAAGATTTCGACGGATTTCTGTCCACGCGCGAACATTCGGCCGAAGCTCAAGCGCAGACCAAAGTGGAAAGCATAGAAGTGGTTACGCTCGATTCGTATTTTGAGGGAAAAGACAGGCTTCCGAACTTTGTCAAGATAGACGTGGAAGGCTTCGAATGGAACGTGCTCAAAGGTTTCGCCCAAACGATCGCCAAAGCCAAACCGAAAGTAATGGTCGAGATTCAGGCCAATGCCAAGGAAATCATCGAGTTCTTTATCGAAAACGGCTATACGGTCTATAACGACAAACTCGAAAAAATCGACGGGTTCGCCCAATACGCATCCAAAAGATCTCCAAATATTTTCTTTTCACATGACTGAAAATCTCGCTAAAATCTGGCTTTCGTCTCCACACATGTGGCGCAGATCGCCAACAACCTCGGCTCCGACGGCGACATCAAGAGCGGGGCGAACGCCTGGATGCTCCAGTTCACCCTGGGCAACGCCCTGGACAT
>JBCNQO010000445.1:0-2849 GCA_039592825.1 Flavobacterium sp. | reverse complement strand
GGCGCCGGCGGACAAAACGTGAACAAGGTTTCGTCTAAAGTCGAGCTCACTTTCGATCTCGAAAATTCCAACAGTTTTTCGGAAGAAGAAAAAACGCGGCTTAAGGAGAAGCTCGCCACTCGCCTGAACAAATCGGGCCAACTCGTGCTCAAATCAGACGAAGACCGCAGCCAGCTCAAGAACAAGGAAATCGTGACAAAACGGTTTTTTGAGATTATCGAGAAAGCACTCGTCGTTCCTAAACTTAGGAAAGCTACCAAAATTCCAAGGTCGGTTGTCGAGAAACGGCTCAAGGCCAAACGCAGTGCTTCTGATATCAAGAATTCGCGCCGCAAACCCGATTTTTGAGATTTCCCGAAAATTATCACGATTCTACTTTTGGACATTTTTGTTGTCGGCCGCAAACCCCGACTTCTAAAACTTTACCAGAAAACTTCCCGAAATTCTCGCGCTTGAAAACTTTGTGTTCGGCCCGAAAGTAGATTTGGCTCGTATGAAACTCTCACTTCAAACACCAGCAAAAAAAGGCGTTTCCAACACATCAAAAACCCATCAAACCCTTGCCCTGCAAGACCTAACAGACTTACTAAGTCTGTTAGGTCTTGCAAAGTTACAGCCCAAAATCCCCAATCCATTACAGAAAATCTGTAAAAAAAGTTAAACTTTCGAAACAGAATTCCAACACAGAAATCCCGAGCCAAATCGAAATCCGAGCACGACAATTCAAAAACCAACTCCCGAAGAAAATTAAAATTTGGAATTTTACTTTTGGAATTTTGATTTACATTTGCGCCGTCTCAAAGGGGTGCTCTACCAAGGGCTGAGATTATACCCAAAGAACCTGGGCAGGTAATGCTGCCAAGGGATCGCGAGCTACAAAGTGCACGTTGCAGCCGCAAAACCAGTTTTTAACCAAGAATAATTCCCCCTTTTATTCGTAAAATCTTTACGGATGAAACCTTTACTTTCTTTTTTCGGGCGTGCCGGCGGCCTTGAAACGCACGGTAAAAACCAACAATCGGCTGGCCGCCGTCGGGCTAAATGGCACTCGCTTTTTTGCAACGAAAATCTATCAAAAAACGAACAGATAGCTGGCAAAAAGAGCTCAGACAAAGCCATTATCCCTCACGCAATCCTGTGTTCCATAGCAATTTTCAGCTTTGCGAATCACGCTTTCGGCCAGGAACAACAAACTCAGGACTCGACCCAAACCCAAAAACTCGACGACGTGATCGTGCAATCGGTGCGCGCCACCTCGAAAACTCCGGTCACTTTCACCAACATGAAAAAAGAAGAGTTCGAGAAACGCAATCTGGGTCAGGACATTCCGCAATTGCTCAACTTTTTGCCGTCCGTAGTCACGACTTCAGACGCCGGAAACGCAATCGGCTACTCGGGAATCCGCGTCCGCGGAACCGATGCCACACGAGTAAACGTCACCGTTAACGGAATCCCATACAACGATTCCGAATCGATGGGAACATTCTGGGTCAACATGCCCGATTTTGCATCGTCCACAGAAAATCTGCAACTCCAACGCGGCGTCGGAACGTCTACCAACGGTTCGGGTGCATTCGGCGCAAGCCTTAACATGCTCACAGATTCCTATTCCGACAAGGCTAATGGCGAAATCTCGAATTCCTTCGGAAGTTTCAATACCAGAAAACACACGCTAAAGTTCAGCACCGGACTCATGGGAAACCAGTTCGAACTCGCCGGACGTCTGTCGAACATCGAATCCGACGGTTACATCGACCGCGCCTCGTCGAGCCTGAAATCGTACTTCCTTCAGGGAACTTACCTCAACAAAGGAACGCTCATCAAGGCACTCGTTTTTGGCGGAAAGGAAAAAACCTACCAATCCTGGAACGGCCTCGAAGATCCCGAAAAGTTGCGCGATGACCGCACTTACAACACTGCGGGCGAATACGTCGATGATTTCGGAAACGTCCGTTTTTACAACAACCAAACCGACAATTACCAACAAGACCACTATCAGTTGCATTGGACCCAAAAATGGAACTCGAATTGGAGTTCAACCGCGGCTTTGCACTACACAAAAGGTCTGGGTTACTACGAGAATTACCGCGTTGGACGTACTTTGAGCGATTACGGTATTCCTTCCCAAACCGTCAATGGAACATTAATCGAAGAATCGGATCTTATTGACCAGAAATGGCTTGACAATGACTTTTACGGAGGCGTTTTCTCGATCAATTACAGAAAATCCAAACTCGAAGCGATTCTTGGCGGCGGCTGGAACGAATACGACGGCGACCACTACGGAAAAGTGCTTTGGACGAGAAGCGTCACTTTGCCTATGTACGGCCAGAAGTATTACGACGACCGAGGCGTGAAAAAAGACGGAAACATTTTCGCGAAGGCCAATTATCAGCTTCTCGACAAGCTCAATCTATTTGCCGATTTGCAGTACAGACGCGTATCTTACAGCGCAAATGCGATCGAAACGGGCTTTGTGAACGACAAATTCAACTTCTTCAACCCAAAAGCCGGAGCGACTTATTCGGTTAACGATCGCCAGAACATTTATGCCTCTTACGCCAGAGCCAACCGCGAGCCAAACAGAACCGACTACGAGAACGGCAGTCCGCGTCCGGAACAACTGGACGACTTCGAACTCGGCTGGCGTTACGCATCGGCGAAAGCCAAAATCAACGTGAACGCGTACTACATGAAATACAACGACCAATTGGTTTTGACTGGAGCGCTCGACAATGTTGGTGCACCAATCCGTGAAAACAGTGGAAAAAGTTACCGTTTAGGACTTGAAGTTGAAGCCGCTTTGGCCATCACAGACAAATGGTCCATCAGTCCCAACGTGACTTTGA
>JBCNQO010000444.1:0-2856 GCA_039592825.1 Flavobacterium sp. | reverse complement strand
TTTTGGCGGGCACCTGACGCCTTGCAATTCGGAAAAAAAGGAAAGGCTGTTTGAGCGACCCAAAAAGAAAGTCGTTTCAAAAAATGGTTCCCGCGAGTTCCTTTCCTTTCCGAATTGCAAGGCGTCAGGTGCCCGCCAAAACGGTGTGTCGCTAGGGCATTTTTGGTTCTTTTGTTGCCCCAGACAAAAGAACCGCCCGCCGCGTAGGCGACGAAAGAAATTCAAAGCCAACGGTGGCGCAGCCGCCGAAAAAAAGAAGAAGCAAAAACAGCGCAGCTGTTTTCTCAACGCCACGAGAGTGAGATTGGTTCCACAAACACGATTAACGAATAAAAATAGAAGAACGACTTTACGGGCTAAATAGCCCTCCCGATAGCTATCGGGAGCGGGCAACTAGCCTTTTGCAGAAAAAGCCGAGCTTTTCTTAGCTTAAAACAGCGACCAAAGAAGCTCGTTTTAAGCTAAAGAAAAACCGGCTTTTGCAAGAAAGCTAGTGCCCGGCAGCCGGAAAAAGCTACTAAAAAAAAGTATCTTTGCCCCATGACAACACAACAACTTCTCTCTGAAATCAAAAGAAAAAAATCATTCCTGTGCGTAGGCCTCGACCCTGATCTGGACAAAATGCCCAAGCACCTTTTGAAAGAAGAAGATCCGATTTTTGCTTTCAACAAAGCCATAATCGACGCCACCCAGGATCTGGCCGTTGCCTACAAACCGAACATCGCTTTTTACGAGGCTTACGGCATGAAAGGCATGGAATCGCTGCGAAAAACGATAGCATACCTCAACGCGAATTTCCCCGAACAATTCACGATTGCCGACGCCAAACGAGGCGATATCGGCAACACTTCAACGATGTACGCCAAGGCTTTTTTCGAAGATCTGGAATTCGATTCGATCACCGTGGCGCCTTATATGGGCAAAGATTCGGTCGAGCCTTTTCTGGCTTTTGAGGACAAACATACGATCTTGCTCGCACTTACCTCGAATCCGGGCGCTTTCGATTTCCAGACGCAACTTGTAGACGGAAAGGAATTGTACAAACAAGTGCTGGAAACGTCCAAAACCTGGAAGAATTCCCATAACCTGATGTATGTTGTGGGCGCGACAAAGGCCGAATATCTGGCCGAAATCCGCAAGATCATTCCAGAAAGTTTTTTGCTTGTTCCCGGAGTTGGCGCTCAAGGCGGAAGCCTGTCGGAAGTCTGCAAATACGGCATGACCGAAAACGTAGGGCTTTTGGTGAATTCTGCCAGAGCGATCATTTACGCTTCCGCGGATGAGAATTTTGCCGAAAAAGGCCGTGAGGAAGCTTTGCGTATGCAACGCGAAATGGCCGGATTGCTCGGTTAATCGCGCATCAGGTTTTCGGTGAGATACGTGTAAGGCAAGATGCCGTGGTGCACGAAGATCGTTTTGTCATTGTCTGGAAATTTGGTGTAATACTCCTCGTCTGCCTTCAAAATCACGAAACTGCCGCAGCGCACATAGTTTGTGGATTCATAGAATTTTTTCGGTGGCTCAAAACCTTTGGGCAGCTTGGACGCGACCATTTTGGAGGCAATCGTGCCCAGAAACAATTTGTACTTGCGAAGCGCTTTCTTGTTGTGTTTGGTGAGCTGTTTGTGCAGGTAACTCATCACGATGTTGTTCGGGAAAGGCGCTTTCTCTATCATTTCGGGTGCAAGTTTGAACGGGTTCGTCTTATTGAAATCGTTCAGCGTTTGCACCGTGATCGGAACTTCTGGCACCCAATCGGCCGTATTCACAACAGAAATCGACCAACCGAATTGCGTCTCGGCTTCATAATCGTAAGCGAATTGTAGATTTCCAGGCTTTGGCGCGGCACTGCAATAAGTCTTGAATTGGATGTCTTTCGGAAGAACGCCCGTGCGTTGGTAATACCTGAGTTGAGCCGTCACGAAATACGCGATTCCAGCGCCTTGGCTGTGTCCGAAGATGATGAAATCCTTGCGCTTGTTATTGTACCTTTCCTTGACTTTGGCCAGAATATCGGGCAAAAGATAACACGCTGCGACAGACCAACCCACGTGAACCGCGGCTTCTGGGTGATCGGCAAAATGATAGTCGAAACTCAATGAGTCGTTGAGCTTCAAAGTGCCTTGAGCCGGAATCATCGCTGCATAAAAATTCGCCATCCAACTTATCGCTTCTTTGGTCGAGCCGCGAATCGAAATCACGGTCTGCGAAGGCGTTTCGTACATTTCCCAACTGTTCTGGAAACCGATTTCTTCCGAACGGTATTTGCGTCCTTTCTTTTTGTAAATGCGACTTTCGGGAATCTTGTCGTAAAAAGTGCTGTCGCCCCAACGCGCGTAAGCCCGCAAAAGTTGCAGATACTCGAATTCGTCAAAACCGGGTTTTAGTTTTTGTCCAGACGATTGAAAAGCGAGCAAAATGGCGAACAACAGTAAAAATCTCCTCATGTTTGTTGGCTTGTGTCCATTAAAATTAACAATTTAAAAGTAACCGATTTGCCTACCTTCGCATTACAGCATTTCTGCACAATCTTACTCTTTATGGACATCACGCTCACCGACCAATTGGGCAACAAACACGTTTTTACTGAAGCTCCAAAGCGCATCGTTTCGCTGGTTCCGAGCCAGACCGAACTTTTGTACGATCTGGGATTGGAAGAAAAAATCGTCGGCATCACCAAATTCTGTGTGCATCCTTTCCATTTCAAGTCGACCAAGAAAATCGTTGGCGGCACGAAAAAGGTCAAAATCATACCATTGGTTTTGCTTTTGATGCCACAGGACAAACCGCCATTCAGGTTCAGTATGATGCCATGACCATTCGTAATCCGTACGATATTCCGCCTGCAACAACCAA
>JBCNQO010000443.1:0-2861 GCA_039592825.1 Flavobacterium sp. | reverse complement strand
GTAGAATCGATGAAAAAAATTACTTCTGCCCTGTTTTTTCTGGTTCCGCTTTTGGGAATTTCTCAAAGTGCCGAACAGAGAATCCAGGCTTATCTCGATGCCAACAAAGCTAAGCTCGGACTGAGCCAGGCCGACGTTTCGGATTGGTTCGTAGAAAGTACGCTCAATTCCGAAAGCACCAAGATCGACAACTACTTCATTAAACAACGCGTGAACGGCACCGAGATTTTCCGCGCCGTGTCGAACGTTTGGATCAAAAACGGACAAGTCATCAACATTGGCGACCAATTCGTTGCGAACGCCGGTTTGAAAACCAATGCTTCGAACCCACAACTTTCAGTGATGCAAGCGCTTGGACAAGCTGTTGGAGCTTTGCATCTGGAAAACCAGAATTTCGCGATCACCGAAACACTTCCGAACAAGAATTTCGTAATCTCGAACGGAAACCTCGACCCAATAAATGCGGAACTTGTCTACCAACAAACGCAAGACGGAAATCTTCGCCTGGCTTGGGATTTCACGATTGACACAAAAGGCCACCAACACGTTTGGAGTGTTCGCGTAGATGCCATTTCGGGAGAAATCCTCGAGCAGAACGACAGGGTTATTTCTTGCTCTTTCGAGTCTAAAGAAGCGCACATTGCTCATGGTGGCAAAGCCGATTACGCTTTTACGAGAGATTTCTACAAACCGGAATCTTTCCTCGAGACCATGGCCGGAACTTACCGCGTGGTACCTTTTAACATAGAAAGTCCGGCTCACGGCCCGCGTCAGCTTATCTCGAATCCAGAAGACCTCGTGGCTTCTCCTTGGGGCTGGCACGACGTCAACGGCGCAACCGGAGCGGAATTCACTTACACAAGAGGAAACAACGTGTTCGCTTGTGAAGACCGCGATTCCAACAACGGAACGGGCTATTATCCATCTGGAGGCGCTTCCCTTCTATTTGATTTTCCTTACGGAGGCACCAATGTGAATGCCTCAACATATCTCGATGCGTCGATCACCAACCTGTTCTACATGAACAATGCGATGCACGATGTTTGGTACCGATACGGTTTTAACGAAGTCAACGGAAACTTCCAGCAGAGCAACTACGGACGCGGCGGGGTAACGACATTCCAGGGAGATGCTGTTCAGGCTGATGCTCAGGACGGAGCCGCACTAACCGAACCGAACCTCAACAACGCCAATTTCTACACTCCTGCCGACGGAACCCGCCCGCGTATGCAGATGTATTTGTGGAACGTGACGCCATCGCCTTTGGTTATCAATTCGCCAGCGTCTATCGCCGGCCCTATCGGAATGGTGAACAACAGCTTTAACCCTGGCCACGTTCCTGTTCCTGTTACGCCTAATATCATCCAATCAGATCTTGTTCTTTTCAACGACGGAAGCCCGGACACTTCAGATGCTTGTTCGGCTCCAATCAACGCAGCGGCGATCTCAGGACATATTACAGTGGTGAGACGCGGTACTTGTACGTTCGTTGAAAAAGTCCTGTTTGCTCAAAATGCGGGCGCAACGGCAGTAATCGTGGTTAACAATGAACCTGGTTATGTAGGAATGGCGGGAGCTGACGCAAACGTCACGATTCCGGCTGTAGCCATAAGCCAGGAAGACGGTGAGGCGATCATTGCCCAAATGGCAAACGGACCAGTCGCTGCACAATTGCAAGGTTCAGGCTTCCTGAATGCCGATGGCGACCTTGACAACGGAATCATCGCTCACGAATACGGACACGGAATCTCTGGTCGTCTAACTGGCGGACCTACAAATGCCGGATGTCTCGATAACGCAGAACAAGCCGGAGAAGGTTGGTCTGACTGGTTTGCTTTGATGATGCAACTTAAAGCCGGAGATGTAGGCACAACGCCACACGGAATCGCGGCATTCTCTTCTAGCCAACCATTGAATGGAGGTGGAATCAGAAACTATCCTTATTCTACCGACATGAGCGTAAACCCGCTCACTTTTGCTAACTCGAACACTACCGTGACACACGATAGAGGCGAATTTATGGCAGCTGTACTTTGGGATTTGACTTGGGCGTATATCGACAAATACGGTTACGACTCCAACGTATTTACAGGAACCGGAGGAAACAACAAAGTGATGCGTTTGGTTATCGACGCCTTGAAACTCCAGCCGTGTAGCCCAACATTCGTGGAATACAGAAACGCTTTGGTAGCTGCAGACAACGCAACGACCGGCGGATCTGACTATTGCACGATCTGGAACGTGTTCGCAAGACGCGGAATGGGCGTTAACGCTTCATCTGGTTTGCGTACCAGCGCTACAGACCAGGTTGAGGACTTCACAAGACCTGCAAACTGCCAGCTTGGCGCAATCGAGTTCAACGAAGACATGTTCCGCGTGTTCCCGAACCCAGCAAAAGGCACCGTTAATGTAAGAATCGGAAGCTACACCGGAAAACTTGGCGTACAAGTGGTTGACATCAACGGACGCGTGGTTTACCAGAATCCGAACATCGACTTCAATGTAGAGACGACTTTGAACCTGCACAACCTGCAATCTGGAATGTACATCTTGAAAGTGAACGGCGAAAGCTTCAACTTCTCTAAGAAACTCATCCTGAACTAAAACCTGGTTCACCCGTAAAACAAAAGCCCGATCATTGCGATTGGGCTTTTTTATTGGTGTTTCCGATTGGCATCAGCCGAAGACGACACTTGATAAATCTGAATTGCGTCGGTCGTGCCAAATACCCGGAATGCATCCACGGAAGTGAAAATCGGCTTAAGCCAAATCGGACGCACCTCAAAACCTGAATCTGACCGAAAACAAAAAACCCGATCAAAACGACCGGGTTTTCTATTTATTGAATCTGACCTAAATCA
>JBCNQO010000442.1:0-2865 GCA_039592825.1 Flavobacterium sp. | reverse complement strand
GCTTCAAGACCTATAAGACCAACGGAAAATACCGCGAGAAGAATTCCGAAGACGCGCTTATTTTGGCCGTCCGCGCAAACGGAATGTCGCGCGAGGTGACGCTTTTGGGGTCCAAAGGAAAAGTAGGCGAACTCCAATATTTCAAATTGGGCAATCTTGATTTCACGCTTTCTTTCGGCAGTAAAACCTATCCGGTTCCTTTCTCGATCAAGCTCAACGACTTTATCGCAGAAAAATATCCGGGCACCGAAAAAAGTTATTCGTCTTACGAAAGCCGCGTGACCGTGGTAGACGGAAAAGACAAATTCGACACCCGAATCTATATGAACCACGTGCTTGACCACAAAGGTTTCCGCTTTTTCCAGGCTTCTTTCGACCCAGACGAAAAAGGAACTGTCTTGTCGGTAAACCACGATTTCTACGGAACCTGGATCACGTACATCGGCTACTTTTTATTGTTCGCCGGAATGTTGGCCATCTTGTTCACAAAAGGTGCGAGAATGGGCGACTTGCGTAGAAAATTGGCTACGATAGAGAAGAAGAAAGCCAAGTCGGTACTTGCTGTTTTGCTGTTCTTCGGACTCGGATTCTCGGGTTATTCGCAAGAACACGATCACGATCACGACGGTCACGACCACGCGGCGCATCAGCAGGAAACGGCCAAACCCGTAATGCCTTCTCAAAAAGAGATCGACTCTATGTTGCAGAAGTTCAAGATCAGTCCGGAACACGCGGCCAAATTCGGACGCCTTGTGGTTCAGGATGCGGGCGGACGTATGAAACCCGTGAACACATTCGCGTCGGAGTTGCTTCGTAAAGTATCCAAAAAAGATTCCTATAACGGCTTGAATTCCGATCAGGTTTTCTTGTCGATGACGCAATTTCCTACCGCTTGGTTCGAAGTGCCGTTCATCTATCTGAAGCCCGGGAATGACAGCATCCGAAAGCTTATCGGAATCGACTCAAAAGCCAAATATGCCAAGTTTATCGACTTTTTCGACGATCAGGGCAATTACAAACTTTCGCCCTATCTCGACGAGTCTTATCGCGCGGCCGTGCCGAGCCAGTTCCAAAAGGATTTTATCGAAGCCGACAGAAAAGTCAACCTTTTGAATTCGGCCCTGAGCGGATCGATCCTCAAGATTTTCCCAGTTCCGAACGACGAGAACTACAAATGGGTTTCTTACCTCGAGCTTGACAAGGCAGGAATGAAAGGTATCGATTCGACGTTCACCAAACAGATCATCCCGATTTACCTTATGGCGCTAAAAACGGCGTCGGAAACCGGAAGCTACAAAGAAGCTGATTTTTACCTGAACGGAATCAACAAGTTCCAGCACCGCTACGGATCGAAAGTAATGCCGAGCGACGACAAGATCAATTCCGAAATCCTGTACAACAAATACGACGTTTTCAAGAACCTGTATTATCTGTACATGACGGTTGGCGTGTTGATGCTTTTGCTTGCCATCGTACACATTTTCGTGCGCAAGAAGTTCATGAAATATATCATCTGGTTCTTCCACGGGCTTACGATTTTACTTTTCCTTTTGCACACTTTGGGGCTTATCGCTCGTTGGTACATTTCGGGTCACGCACCTTGGAGCGACGCTTATGAATCCATGATCTACGTAGGTTGGGCAACGATGTTGTTCACATTGATCTTTTCGAGAAAGTCTGCACTCACTGTTGCTTCAGGAACATTCGTGGCTTCGATGATCCTTATGATCGCGCATTGGAACTGGATGGATCCGGCAATCGCCAACCTGCAACCAGTCTTGAATTCGTATTGGTTGATGATTCACGTTGCTGTAATTGTGGCTAGTTACGGACCTTTCACGTTGGGAATGGTTTTGGGCGTAGTGGCTTTGTTGCTTATGACGTTCGTGACCAAAGAAAACCGTCAGCGAATGGACCTGCACATCAAAGAAATCACTTACATAAGCGAAATGGCTTTGACCGTAGGGCTTGTGATGCTTACCATAGGAAACTTCCTTGGCGGACAATGGGCCAACGAAAGTTGGGGACGTTATTGGGGTTGGGATCCGAAAGAAACCTGGGCGCTTATCTCGATCATGGTCTATGCTTTCGTGATCCACATGCGACTCGTTCCTGGGCTTAAGAGCCAATGGGCGTTCAACGTGGCGAGCGTTTTCGCTTTCTATTCGATCATGATGACGTATTTTGGGGTTAATTTCTACCTTTCCGGACTGCACTCGTACGCGAGCGGCGATAAGGTCGTGACACCAACGTTTATCTATGTTTCGGTCGCGATTGCCGTGGCGCTTTCGGCGGTTTCTTATTTTGGATGGAAGCGACTCCAGAAACGCGAGATTGCCGCGGAGTAAAAATTTCCGGATTATTAAATAACATTCGTGCATTTGTGGCTTACTGATTTTGGCCATAAATGCACGAATTTTTTTTAGCTGACGAGATTTCGATTGGACTTACTGGTAATCCCGGAAATCCGATAATCCGCGGCCTTAAATTTTTCAACCGCGAATTAGCGAATTTTTTTGCCGCTGTTTAGATTTCGATTGGATTTTATTTGGAATCCTGGAAATCCTGGAAATCTGCGGCCTTAAATTTTTCAACCGCGAATTAGCGAATTTTTCTTCGTATCAGAATATAATCCGCAAATCCGCGGTTAAATGTTGGAAAGCATAAAGATAGTAAGCGTTTTTTTTGTTGCCGCGGATTAGCGGATTTCAAAGATCTGTCCGAAAAGCATCGGGACAACAAGAGTCGGATAGCTTAATGTCCCTAAAAAAAGCGAAGCATCTTAATGAACTTAATGTTCTTAATGCCCTTAATGGTTCAAAAAACGGCATCTGTGCAAGCGAAAACCTTAAAATTGAATTTTGA
>JBCNQO010000441.1:0-2866 GCA_039592825.1 Flavobacterium sp. | reverse complement strand
TGCTATCAACATCACTTCGGCTGTTTACGATGCAGCTTTGAACCAAGTGGTTTTGACGACGGCCGGTTTTTCGAACGGAATCGCCTACACGCTTTCGGTCGCGAACATAGAAGACACGGCCGCAAACGAGATGACGGCTTTTACGAGCGAGGCGATTTTCCACAATCCATTGGCTTCGGGCTTGGTGATTTCGGAAATCATGTACAACGCTCCATCTGCAAATTCTGATCAATTGGAGTTTCTGGAAATCTATAACAATACAGGCAATGCCATCGCTTTGGGCGGAATCCGTGTGAAGGACGAAGCGAATTTCGTGTTCCGATTCCCGGAAATGACAGTGGCTTCCCATCAAACGGTTTTGCTCGCGACAGACAAAGCCAGCGCCGACGCGTTTTACGGTGTTTCGTTCATCGACATGCCACAAGGCATCATCAACGCTTTGGGCAATGGTGGCGAATTGCTTCAGATTTTGAACACTCAGGACGGAATAATTTCGCAGGTAACTTATGACGACGCCGGCGCTTGGCCGACTTCTCCCGACGGAAACGGTCCATCTTTGGAATTGAAAGATCCGAACGGCAACCTGAATTCGGGTACGAATTGGCAAGCCGCGACAAACCTTGTTGGCCAATCGCTTGGACAGAATGTTTACGCATCGCCAGGCGTTTACGTGCCGAATGTGACTTTGACGGCATCTTTTGACGATCAATATGTGATTGTGGACAAACAATCGGGAACGGCTTCGATCGATGTTACGGTGACCAATATTTACACTGAGCCAGTTGCGATCCAAGTCGCAGTTGTTCCGAATGTGGGAACTGCCGAGGCCGGAACCGATTTCACTTTCGGAACACAAAATGTGGATTTCCCTGCCAACTCAACATCGACCCAAACCGTGACTATTCCGGTTATCGATGCGCTTGACGGGAAAAACAAATTCTTCGTTTTGAAGCTTCAAGACACCAACGGCGCACCTTTGGCGGGAAGCGCGACCATGACGGTTTATATCAAAGACAGCAACTTCAACGCGCCTCAGGCTTCGAACGCGCTCGATGTGCAATACCTCGACAGTTATTTGGTAGACGCGAACGGTTCGGCCGAAATCGTGACGCATGATCCGGTTTCACAGCGTCTGTTCGTGGTGAACTCTACTGCGACCAAATTGGCGATCCTTGACTTCTCGAATCCGGAAGCGATAGAGGAAATCGCGATGATCGACATGACGCAATACGGAATCGGTGCGACTTCCGTGGCTTTCAAGAACGGAATCGTGGCCGCGACGGTTGAAGGCGCAAACTACGGAAACGGAAAAGTGGTTTTCATGGACATCAACGGACAGAACGTTTCTTCGGTAGAAGCCGGCGTTTTGCCAGATATGGTGACATTCACTCACGACGGAACGAAAGTGCTTACCGCGAACGAAGGCCAACCGAATGGTGATTACAGCATCGATCCGGAAGGAACAATTTCGGTAATTGACGTGTCTGCCGGACTCGGAAACATCACACAAGCCAACGTGACGAACATCAACTTCAATGCATTCGACAACCAGATCGCATCCTTGAAAGCTGCCGGAGTTCGAATCTTCGGGCCAAACGCATCGGTTTCCCAAGACCTTGAACCAGAATACATCACAGTCGCAGCCGACAACCAAACGGCTTGGGTGACGCTTCAGGAAAACAACGCGATCGCTACGATCAATCTTACAAACAACACGATTACGAACATCTTGCCTTTGGGCACGAAAGATCACAGTCTGGAAGGAAACACGATCGATACTTCCGACCAACTCGAGGCGGTTTTCTTCGCCAATTGGCCAATCAAAGGATTGTTCATGCCAGATGCGATGGCGAATTACACGATTGGCGGCACGACTTATCTCGTGACTGCCAACGAAGGCGACGCGCGTGAATACGACAATATGGAAGAAGAGAAAAAAGTGGGCGACGCCGATTACGTGCTCGATCCTACAATTTTCCCTAACGCCGACATCTTGAAGAAAAATACGAACCTCGGTCGTCTTGCCGTGACTTCGGTTTCTGGAGATACAGACGGAGACGGCGATTTCGACGAGATCCACGCCTTCGGAACAAGATCATTCTCGATCTGGAACGGAACGACAGGAGAATTGGTTTTCGATTCAGGAGACGATTTCGAAAGAATCACCGCTGCCGACCCAACTTTCGGGGCAATCTACAACGCGAGCAACGACAACGCCAACTTCAAGAACCGCTGCGACAACAAAGGTCCGGAGCCAGAAGGCGTTACTGTAGCTGAAATAAATGGATCGGTTTACGCTTTTATCACTTTGGAAAGAATCGGTGGATTGATGGTTTACGACATCACGAATCCGCAGGCGCCGACTTTCGTGACTTACCAGAACAGCCGTCAAGGAAACGGTGGCGATTTGGGTCCGGAAGGCATCATCTACATCAAACCTGCCGACAGCCCGACACAAACGGGATTGGTCGTCATGGCCAACGAAGTGAGCGCAACCTTGAGTATCTACAAGATCGCAAACGACCTGCTTTCTACCGGAGATTTCGATTCGCCAGAGAAATTCGCGGTCTATCCAAACCCAGTCAAAAACGGGCAATTGTTCTTTAACCGTCCGGTTTCTGTAGAAATGTTTGATCTTTCAGGACGTTCCGTCGCGAGCAAAAAAGACGCGTCAAGCCTTGAAATCCCAAACCTTTCAAGCGGAATCTACATAGTAAAAACTACCGATGGCTTTACGCAAAAAGTCGTCGTTGAGTAGATGTTAGTTTTTTATTTTTAGTTAAGGCCGTTTCCGAAAGGAGCGGCTTTTTCTATTTGGAGTGCCTGAGTGCAAAGTGCCTGAGTGCCTGAGTTGTCGTACCGTAAC
>JBCNQO010000440.1:0-2883 GCA_039592825.1 Flavobacterium sp. | reverse complement strand
GCAATACAGTTTCACGACCAACAATTCTACGGCGACGGGAGTTGGCCAATACCAATTTTCTACGGCTGCGGCAATTCCAGAAGTTTGGGACATTACCGATTTATACAACGCCACAAAAGTCACGAACGCCTCGGGAGCGTCGTTTTCGTTTACGTCGAATTTGGGCGACACCAGAAAATACGTCGTGCTGGACAATGCCGATTTTTACACGCCAAGAAAGGAATCGCGATCCAAAGTGGCCAATCAGGACATAAAAGGGACGATCTTCAAGAATCAGCAAGGGCAGTTTACCGATATCGATTACCTTATAGTAACGCCGGCAAATCTTAGCGGTCAAGCCGAAAAACTCGCGAATTTCCACAGGACTTATTCGGCGTTGAATGTGAAAGTCGTCACGCTCGAATCGATTTATCAGGAATTCTCTTCGGGCAAACAAGACGTGGCCGCGATCAGGAATTTGGCGTATTATGTTTATTGGAACGCTTCTTCGGCAGACAAACGTCTCAAGTACATCTGTCTTTTCGGCGACGGATCATTCGATTTCAAGAACCGCATCCCGAACAACACCAATATCGTTCCTTGCTATCACGCCTTAAACAGTTACAACACGGGCGAAAGTGGTTTTGTGACCGATGACTTTTTTGGGATGATGGATCCGGACGAAGGCAAACTCGACGGCTACAACACCGGTTTGGATCTTGGCGGAATAGACGTGGCCTGCGGACGCATCATCGCAAACGACGCCACACAAGCCGACGAACTCGTTCAGAAAATCATCGACTATCACGACATCAAATCTTACGGCGCCTGGAGAAACAACTACATTCTCGTGGCAGACGACGCCGACGACAACCAGGACGACGAGCTTCAGGAAAGACAAGATCAATTGTCCAGCGCACTTACCGCGGCGAAACCCTTCCTTAATATAGAGAAGATCTACCTCGATTCTTACGAACAGGAAACGGCTGCCGGCGGTGCGCGTTACCCAAAAGCCAGAACCGACCTTTTCAACGCTTTCGAAAAAGGCGGACTTATCTTCAACTACCTCGGACACGGTGGCGAAGACGGACTTTCGGCAGAACGCGTCTGGATCAAAGAAGACGGGCAAAACCTGAGCAACCGTTACAAGTATCCGTTGTTCATTACCATTACTTGTGAATTCTCCCGCTTCGACAATCCTTACAGACCAACGGCTGGCGAATACACTTTCTGGAATCCGCGTGGAGGCGCAGTTTCGATGATTACGACCGTAAGATCCATCGGGCAATCGGCAGCACAGAACTTCAACGACACTTTGTCGGCTTATCTTTTGTCTTACACGAATGGCAACTCGAACAATTACGTTTCCATTGCCGAGGCTCTGCGTCAGGCGAAAACCGCTTCACAAGGCATTTCGCTCAACACGAACATCATCACTTTTTTGGGCGATCCGGCGATGATGCTTTCGATTGCCAAACCACAGATCCGCTTGACGAAAGTGAACGACATTCCGGTTACGGGCGCGATTCCAGACTTGCAATCTTTGGCTTACGTAAAACTTTCGGGAGAAGTGGCCGACGAATTCAACAATCCACTGCCAACTTACAACGGCGAACTCACGGTGAATGTTTACGACAAGGAAATCCAGCGCACCACGCTCAACAACGACAATCTTGGCAGCATCATGAACTTCACGACTTTGGGCGAGACGATTTTCCGCGGAAACGCAACGGTAAATACAGGCCAATTTGAGGTTGGATTCGTGGTTCCTCGTGACATTCGCGTTCCTGTCGGAAACGGCCGCATCAGTTTCTACGCCAAAAGAAACGTGATTCTTTTGGACAAAACCGGCTACGACACCACGATAAAAGTTGGTGGCATCAATCCGAACGCAGCTGTTGACAACACTGGTCCGACGGTAAAACTCTACATGAACGACCAAACTTTCGTGAACGGCGGAATCACCAACGAAAACCCTATTTTCCTGGCTTTCCTCGAAGATGAAAATGGTATCAACACAGCAAGCGGAATCGGGCACGATATCGTCGCGATCCTGGATGGAGACGAAGCCAATCCTTATACGCTGAACGATTATTACGAGGCCGAACTCGACAATTACAGAAAAGGTTCTGTGCGCTATCCTTTCCGGAATCTAGCCAAAGGTTTGCACACGATCACGTTCAAGGCCTGGGACGTTTACAACAACCCGATCACGGCCGAAATACAATTTATTGTCGTCGGAGACGATAAAATCACCCTTACCAACGTTCTTAATTATCCGAACCCATTCACCACTTACACGCAATTCTGGTTTTCGCACAACAAACCATTTGAGCCGTTAGACGTTCAGGTTCAGGTAATGACGGTTACCGGAAAAGTGGTCTGGACCAAAAACCAGGTCGTGAATACCGAAGGTTTCCTCTCCCGCGAAGTCACGTGGGACGGAAAAGACGATGTTGGCGATCGCATCGGAAAAGGCGTCTACATATACAAGCTCACGGTTAAATCGACGCTTACTAACACCAAATCCGAAAAGATCGAGAAACTTGTGATACTTTAATAAAATACTATATTTGTTAATTCCAATTCCTATATACGAATGAGAAAAATTGCTATTTCCCTACTTTGTTTGTTCGCCATACAGCTAGTTCACTCACAAGTTCCCGCAGAAGAACCAAGAGTAATCACCACGGGAGTTCCTTTCCTTTTGATTGCTGCAGATGCGCGTTCAGCCGGTTTGGCAGATCAAGGTGTAGCGACTTCGCCAGATGCATTCTCTATGCAGTACAACCCGGCGAAATTCGCGTTTTCATCAGACAAACAGGGGTTTTCATTAAACTACACTCCTTACCTCACAGAGCTCGTCAACGATATCTCTTTGGGTCAGATCACTTACTTCAACAG
>JBCNQO010000044.1:0-7979 GCA_039592825.1 Flavobacterium sp. | reverse complement strand
TCCGTGCTAGCCGGTGAGTCTCCGGCTTGTTGCCGCGTTGTTCTGCGGCGTTGAGCAAAAATTAGCAACCGCTAAAGGATGCGTCAATAGCAAATGCTAATTTTTTTCTTGCGGGCATCGATAAGGTTCGGATTGGTTACGTCTGCGCGTTTTACGCCATAATCGGCCGTTGCCGCGTAAATGTATCCGTTAAAAACCGCCGACTGTTTTACGATAATTTCAGAAGGTCCGCTTCCTATATAATAAGTGTCGCCAAATTGAAGATTGGACGGATTATACTGGCAAATCCCGAAATCGCAGGAAATGTAGATGATGCCTTCGTATTCGGTGAAATGGTTGACGCGCTTGATGTTTGGCGGAAGTTGCTTGTTGACGATGTCTACCACTTTCACGACCGACCCGTCAGGATTGACCACATTGATAAGCCCATTCTCATAACCCACGATGGTTTTGTTGGAAGTCGGGCTGTGAAAAACCGCCGAGATCACGTTGGCCGAAAGTCCATCGATCGTATTGATCGTCTTGACCACGTTCGACGTAAGATCTTTCGAGAACAAAGCATTCTCTGACGCCGCATAGAACTTGTTCGTGCCCTGCGCCATATCCTTGATTTCGGTGTACGAAAAATAGCCTTTCCAGCCCGAATTCGCCTGTTGGGAAAATCCGGTAACCGAAACGAACAAAAGCGCGAGAAGCAAAAGGTATTTCTTGATCATAGCCAGCGAATGGGTAACAAATATAGTGTAAACGGAAATATGGGCGTTTTCTTGTTTTCGAGATAATAGATAATAGACGCAGTAGAGATAGCAGATTCCGTCGTTTCGCAAAAACTGTCTGTTCATTTAGATTTCGCTTCCGCGGATGGCAACAGACAAAAGATCATCCATCGCCCAAAACCGGAAATAAAGACCGTCTATTATCTATCCGCCTATCATCTTCAGTCCAAAAAAAATGCCCCCGAAAACTCGAGGGCATCCAAATTATAAAAAGATTGTCTTAAACAACTCCTTGCGCTAGCATCGCATCGGCAACTTTAACGAAACCGGCAATGTTCGCACCTTTTACGTAGTCGATGAAATCACCGTCTTTTCCATACTCAACACAAGCCGAGTGAATGTTCAACATGATGTTTTTCAAACGCTCATCAACCTCTTCGCGAGTCCAGCTCAAACGAAGCGAGTTTTGCGACATTTCAAGACCAGACGTGGCAACACCTCCGGCGTTTGAAGCTTTTCCTGGAGCGAACAAGATTTTCGCCTTTTGGAATTCAAGAACCGCTTCTGGAGTAGATGGCATGTTCGCACCTTCGGCCACAGCCAAAACTCCATTGGCAACAAGCGCTTTCGCCTCGTCTCCGTTCAATTCATTTTGCGTTGCACATGGTAGCGCAACATCGCATTTCACTTCCCACGGACGTTTTCCTTCTACGAATTTCGCGTTCGGATATTTCTTGGTGTATTCGCTGATACGTTCACGACGTTCGTTCTTGATTTCCATGACGTGAGCCAATTTCTCGGCGTCGATTCCGTCTGCATCGTAGATATAACCCGATGAATCCGAAAGCGTAACGACTTTTCCTCCAAGTTCTGTAGCTTTTTCGGCCGCGTATTGTGCCACGTTACCAGAACCTGAAATCGCAACCGCTTTTCCTTTGAAAGAATCGCCTTTTGTGCCGAGCATCGATTCTGCGAAATACACACAACCGTAACCAGTTGCCTCAGGACGGATCAAAGAACCTCCAAACGTGATTCCTTTTCCAGTCAAAACGCCTGTGAACTCGTTGCGAAGTCTTTTGTATTGTCCGAACATATAACCAACCTCGCGTCCGCCAACACCGATATCGCCGGCAGGAACGTCTGTATCGGCACCGATGTGTTTCGCCAATTCGGTCATGAAAGCCTGGCAAAATCGCATCACTTCTACGTCTGATTTTCCTTTCGGATCAAAGTCAGATCCGCCTTTTCCTCCGCCCATTGGCAAAGTAGTCAAGCTGTTCTTGAAAGTCTGCTCGAAAGCAAGGAACTTCAGGATCGAAAGGTTCACCGACGGGTGAAAACGCAAACCGCCTTTGTAAGGCCCGATTGCAGAGTTCATCTGGATGCGGTAACCGCGGTTCACCTGTGTTTTTCCGGCGTCGTCGATCCAGCAAATGCGGAACGTGATGATTCGCTCGGCCTCGACCATACGCTCAAGAAGCATCTGGCCTTGGTATTTCTTGTTTTTTTCGATAAAAGGAATTACGGTTTCTGCTACTTCGTGAACCGCTTGGATGAATTCTGGCTCGTTGGGATTTCTTTTCGCCACTGCCTCTACAAAGGCATTAATAGATTGTGACATACTTAATTTCGTTTTTTAACGTTTTGTTATGAAAACGTTTTCGTTAGCGTCGCAAAGATAGGAGATACACAAAATCTGAAGGTTAATTTTTTCAATTCCGCAACAGATTTATTTCTTTTCTAAGGATTTGCACAGTTAAATACCATTAATGCACAGATTTAATCGATTCCATGCTATTAATGACGCAATTCAAGTATTTTTCACTTTAATTTACAAACTGAAATCGATTTTTATATATTTGCCACGAATTGTAACACCCAGAGAACAATGCCCAAGTATTTAATCATGAGCTTTTTGCTGATGCTAGGTTTTTCGAACAAGGCCGTAGCTCAGTTCGGATTTTCTCACGAGATAGGAGCAATTGTAGGTCCTGTGGCCATGATGTCCGACTACGGTGAGCGTTACGATTTCAAGACGAATGCAGGAAACACGGGCTTTGGCGTGGGTATTATCCACTACTTGAACTTCGCCTACAGAGCCGAGTGTAACTGTTATGCCCCAGAAACGTATTTCAACGATCACTTCAAACTAAGAAGCGAGCTTTCGTTCAACAAAACCAAATTGCAGCACGAAGGAAAATGGACAGAAGGCGACGGCGTTTTTGCCCAGCAATTGAAGGCTATGCGTGGTGAAACTTCTGTAACGAACATTGGTATGCAATTGGAATATTTCCCATTCAGCATTCGCGAATTTTCGGCTTCACCTGGTAAATTGGCGCCTTTCGTAAGTTTGGGAGGACAATTCTCGTTCTTCAAGCCGAAAGCCTGGTCAACGCTAGGAAACGGTGAATTGGGAGAAGATCCTATCATCACGCCGGTAAAATATTTCGATGCATTCGATCAATCAGGCGGAACGACATGGTCTGTAGTAGGAAGTATAGGAACGCGTTACAAACTCACAGTTTTGAGCGATTTGATGATCGACTTGCGCTGGCAGTACTATTTCTCGAACTGGGTTGATGGTTTGAACCCGAACCCGGACGTCTACAAAGAGAACAAAGCCAACGAGTGGTTGGTTTGGCTCAATGTAGGTTACATCTACTACCTAGATTGATTTAACTCTCAGATATAAAAAAGCCCGGAAGTCATTTCCGGGCTTTTTATTTTTAGGCCAGTGCCTGTTCCAGATCGGCTAGCAAGTCGGCTATGTCTTCTACACCAACGCTAAGTCTTACCAAATCGTCAGAGATACCATTTTCCTTGCGCTTGTCCTCGGGAATCGAGGCGTGCGTCATCAACGCCGGATGGTTCGCCAAAGATTCTACGCCACCCAAAGATTCGGCCAAAGTGAACACTTTGAGTTTTTCCAGGAACGAGATTGCATCGGCTTTCGCTCCAGATTCGAACGTGAACGAAACCATTCCACCAAAGCCCGACATTTGTTTTTTGGCGATTTCGTGAAACGGATGCGATTCCAATCCCGGGAAATAAACGGTCTTGATCTTCGGATGCCTCTCGAGATATTCGGCCACTTTCTCACCGTTCTCGCAATGGCGTTGCACGCGAAGGTGAAGCGTTTTGATGCCGCGAAGTACGAGGAAGGAATCCATCGGACCCAAAGTCGCGCCCGTAGCGAATTGCTGAAAATGCAGTTGCTCGGCCAATTGCTCGTCTTTAATGATGAGCGCTCCGGCAATAACATCGGAATGTCCGCCCAGATACTTCGTGGCCGAATGCATCACCACGTCGGCACCAAGTTCCAACGGACGCTGCAAATACGGAGTCGCGAACGTATTGTCTACCGCGAACAGGATTTTGTGCTTTTTGGTGACTTTCGCGATTTCGGCGATGTCTGCCAATTTCATCAACGGATTTGTCGGCGTTTCTACCCAAACCAATTTGGTATTTTCCGAAATCAAGCTCTCGAGTTTCGGCAAATCGGTCAAATCGATAAAATGGAACTTAATGCCCGAATCCTTGTAGATTCTGGTGAACATGCGATACGTTCCGCCGTAAAGATCGTCCATGGCAATGACCTCATCGCCCGCTTTCAGTCCTCTTAGCAAACAATCGGTAGCAGCCAGGCCAGATGAGAATGCCAAACCTTTCGCACCGCCTTCGAGACTCGCCAAAGCGTTCTCAAGAGCCGTTCTCGTTGGGTTTGCCGCGCGGCTGTACTCGTAATCACCAACAGGTTTCCCAGGACTTTCCTGAACATAGGTCGAAGTCTGGTAAACCGGCGGCATTACCGCGCCCGTGCTGGGATCGTGATGTTGTCCGCCGTGTATTGTCTTTGTGTTAAACTTCATGTAATTTTGTTTTGTAAGTATGCAATTATTCGCAAATTTAAAGTTATTCGCCTAACTAATTCCATCGCCCCGATGAAACGGTACATTTACTTGTTTTTGACTTTTTTCACAATCGCCTCATGTTCAAAGGAACTCGAGTTCGAAACCAAGACTTTTGAGAAACGCACTTCGTTGAAATGCCAGGGATTGTGTCCGAAAATTACGATTAAAGTTCCGGTTGCCCAAAACGGCCAAGTTGCCGATTCCATCAACGACAAAATTTTCTCCACGCTCAAAAATATCGTCACCTTTGGCGAGAATCCTTACGATTCCAAAGATTACCAAGGTTTGGCAGACGACTTTATCGCATCTTACGAAAAACTGCAGAAAGAAGATCCGGAAGAATTGATTGGTTGGGAAGGCGACGTGGCTGGACGTTTGGTTCACAAATCTGCAAAAGTGCTAAACATCGAGCTGCAACACTACATTTTCACGGGCGGCGCTCACGGTTATTCGGGCAAGACTTCGCTTTTGTTCAATCTCGAGACCGGTCGTTCGATTCCTCGTGATTCCGTTTTCACGGATGTTGCCACAGTGACCAAAATCGCCGAAAAGCACTTCCGCGAAAAGTTCAAAGTGCCCGAAAATGCGCCCATAAACTCCAACGGACTCATGTTCGAGAACGGAAAATTCGCGCTTCCGCAGACGTTTTTCTATTCGGATAAAGGCATTCTGCTTTACTACAACACCTACGAGATTGCATCCTATGCCGACGGACCACGAGACGTGATGTTGCCTTATTCCGAAGTGGACAAATTCCTCAAAATAAAGTAACCGAATTCGTTTTTTCGGCTTTTCTTTGCGACCAAATCTCAAGATTATGGACGTCGTTTACTATTTGTCAACCTGCGATACTTGCCGTAAAATCCTGGCTTCACTTCCAGAAAACAATCTCGTTTTACACGACATCAAGAAAGATCCGATGACCGAAAAGGAAGTTGATCGCATGAAGGAATTGGCCGGAAGCTACGAAGCGCTTTTTAGCCGCAAAGCCCAACTTTATAAGGCGCGCGGACTCAAAGACCAGAAATTATCGGAACAAGATTACAAGAATCTGATTCTCGAGCATTACACATTTTTGAGTCGTCCGGTTTTTATTATCGACAACAAGATTTACGTGGGCAACAGCGCCAAAAACGTCGAGAACGTGATCGCGGCCTTGAAATAATGTCCAAACGCAATCTCGCTCTTGTCGCGGCCACATTGGTCTCGATCATTTACGGCGTCACTTTCACGATCGCCAAAGACGTCATGCCGATTTACGTGGGCGCATTCGGTTTTATCGCGATGCGCGTTGGCGGTTCGGTGATTTTGTTTTGGATCGCGTGGCTGTTTTCGGTCAAGGAAAAAATCGCGAGAAATGATTTCCCCAGAATTATCGCCGCAGCCTTTTTTGGAGTCGCATTCAACATGCTCACTTTTTTCAAGGGTTTGAGCCTTACCTCGCCTATTTCCGCGGCCGTTCTCATGTGTTCTACGCCAATCATCGTTTTGGTTTTGTCGGCCATCATCATGAAAGAACGAATGCAGGTTTCGAAAGCTTTCGGGATTGTTTTGGGATTGGTCGGAACAGCCGTTTTGATCGGTTACGGAAAATCTGTCGGAAGCGCCACGAACGCGCCCCTTGGGAATTTCCTGGTTTTCGTGAACGCGATTTCCTACGGGCTTTACCTGATCATGGTTCGAAAACTCATGGCCAAATACAACGCCTTCACGTTCGTGAAATGGATCTACCTTTTCGGTTTTTTGATGGTTTTGCCTTTCGGATGGAACGAATTCAGTGCCATCTCGTGGCAAATCGTCCCTACATCGGCTTTGCTAAAAATGGCATTCGTCGTAGTGATTTCGACATTTCTCACGTATTTGCTGAATCTGCTTTCGATGAAAGAACTCAAGCCCACGACCGTCGCGGTTTTCATTTACTTGCAACCTTTGTTCGCCACGATTTTCGCCATCGGACTCGGGAAAGATGCTTTGAGTTGGGTAAAAATCACGGCTGCGATCCTCATTTTCGTTGGCGTTTATCTGGTTACGAGAAAGAAGAATCCCGCGAATTGACTCGCCCTCGTCTGTAATTGTTATCTTTGTGGCACTTTTTTTTTGCACATGATACAATCCATGACAGGATTTGGGAAGGCGACGTTCCAATTGCCTACCAAAAAGATTACCGTTGAAATCAAGTCGCTTAACAGCAAAGGTTTGGACCTGAACGTGCGCATGCCGTCGGTTTATCGCGAGATGGAACTCGGACTTCGCACGAATTTGTCCAATGCTTTGGAGAGAGGAAAAGTCGACTTCGCGATCTATATCGAGAACACAACCGAACAGACTTCGACACGCGTCAACATTCCTATCGTTCGCGCCTATATCGCGCAACTTCTCGAGGTTTACCCGAATGCAGACGAGACCGAACTCATGAAAATGGCCGTCCGTATGCCCGATGCTTTGAAGACAGAACGCGAGGAAGTCGACGAAAACGAATGGAAACAGATCGAGAACGTGATCTCTGACGCGATCAACAACATCAAGTCTTTCCGCATAGCCGAAGGTTCGGCACTCGAAAAGGAATTCCTTCAGAGAATCGCCAATATCATGACCATGATGAATGCGACCGTCGCCATGGATTCGGAACGCATCGAAAACGTGAAAAAACGTCTTTCGGCCGCACTCGAAGACTTGAAAGTGACTTTGGACGAAAACCGATTCGAGCAGGAATTGATCTTCTACCTCGAAAAATACGACATCACAGAAGAAAAAGTGAGGCTCGAAAACCACCTCAACTACTTCATACAAACCCTTGCAGACAAAGAAGCGAACGGCCGCAAACTCGGTTTCATCACTCAGGAAATGGGTCGTGAGATCAACACCATGGGATCGAAATCGAACCACGCCGGCATGCAGAAACTCGTCGTGCAAATGAAGGATGAACTCGAGAAAATCAAGGAACAAGTCTTAAACGTTCTATGATGGAAAGAGGAAAGCTTATCGTTTTTTCGGCTCCGTCGGGATCTGGAAAAACCACGATTGTCCGTCATTTGTTGCAACATCCCGAGCTCAAACTCGAATTTTCCATTTCGGCCACTTCTCGCGAACCTCGCGGTCAGGAAGCGCACGGGAATGACTATCACTTTATGTCTTTGCACGATTTCAAACAGCACATCAAGGCAGAAGATTTCGTGGAATGGGAAGAAGTTTACCCGGATATGTTCTACGGAACTTTGAAATCGGAAGTAGATAAGATCCGCGACCAAGGGAAAAACGTGATTTTCGACATAGTGAAGGCGAACGCCGCACCGCCGACACTACTGCTGAAGTTGCCGAAGGTCAGGTCGCCCTGATCGCCCTGGCCGGCGTC
>JBCNQO010000439.1:0-2885 GCA_039592825.1 Flavobacterium sp. | reverse complement strand
CGTGCAGAACAAAATGGTCGACAAGCCGGTTTTTGCGCTCAACATCACCGAAATCAAGGACAACCAGATCGAGGAGCTCAAGAAATTCCACAAGGCTTACTACGATTTCGAGAATATCGTGAATACGGCCAGCGAGCTAAAATACACTTATGAACTCAAGAAGTTGATCGAGTCAGAATTTGACGAGCCGAGTGCCGATTTCGTGAAGCATTTCGCCAAGCAAGTCTATCCCGGGCCGATTACCGCGAAAGTGTCTGAACAATTCTCGAATCTGGTCAAGAAATCACTTCACCAATATATTTCGGACATGATCACCGACCGACTCAAATCGGCTCTGACCAAAGAAGACGAGGCTAACCGCGAGCAACAGGAAGCGCTCGAGGAACAAGTGAAACCTGTCGACAACATCGTCACGACCGAAGAAGAACTCGAAGGATTTTTGATCGTGAAAACAATTCTGCGTCAAAAGATCGACGCCTCGAGAATTGCGCACCGCGACGCCCAATCGTACTTCGCGATCTTGCTGGACGACAACAACCGCAAGACTTTGTGCCGACTTTACCTGAATTCGTCCAAGAAATATCTGGCTTTGCTCGACGCGTCCAAAAAGGAAATCAAGCATGAGATCGAAACCGTGGACGACATTTTCAAACATTCCGAAGCTTTGATCGAGGCATTGAATCTGTACGAACAAAAAGCCGTCAATTCGTAACTAAAATCCTACAATCGATTACCCGTCAAAGATGAAAATCTGACGTTTATCGAAATCTCAATCCCAAATAGCACATAGTCACACAACGTTGTGTTATTTGGGATTCTCGAAAATACCGCCAATGAAAACAAAACTACTCATGAGATCGGGTTTGATTTTGCTCTTTATCGCAATCGCGTTCGCCTGCAAACAAACCGACCTCGCTCCTACCGAAAACCCCTCAACGACCGAAACGGAAAGTTCCTCTGTGTTGCCTTTTGCCGATACCGAAAAGCCATCCGAAACCGCTTCTGACGACGAAACCACAGAAAATGCGACCTCGAAAGTTTGGGTTTGCAAGAGTTCGGGTGCTACGAAATATCATTACAATCGGGATTGTGGCGGGTTAAAGCGTTGTACGCACCAGATTGTCGAATCTAACGTAAAAGATGCTGAAGCGATAGGCTTGGGACAATGCTCGTACAAAAAATGCAGATGACATCAACCTAAAAACCAAAACCATGAAACCAAAAATCCTAATCCCAGCCGCACTGGCAATCGTATTACCAATCGCAATCCTGACCAATCCGAACTCGGACAACCACAAAGAAAAAGTGCGCACCGAACTCAAAAAGTATTTCCAGCAGGAAATGGCCGAAAAACAGAAATCTTCAGATTCGGCAGACAACGAATGGGCCAAAGCCGGAGAAGCTTTCGGGACAATGTTCGCCACAGCGCTTATTGACAAACTCGTAGACGGAGCCGTGACTTCGGACAATTACGTGCTGTTCTCGCTCACTAAAGTCACCTGGGAAGGACAGGAAAAAAACATCGGTTTCGGAGCTTTCGGGAATGTTTGGCTTTCGGGAAAAATCAAGGATCTGCAGCAAAAACAATAGCGCCATGAACAGTTTTGCAGAAATCTTCGTTGGCTTTTTATTCGCCATTTTAGTCTTTATACTGATTTTCTGGCTCTTGCGCGAAATCAACTGCTGGTACTGGAAAATAAACGAACGCATAGAACTTCAGAAACAGACAAACCAACTTTTGCTGAAAATTCTCGAGAAGAATGCGCCCGCGAAACCCGAAAAAGAAGTTCTTTCGGGTTATACGATCTCGTCGGACTCTTTGGTCAACGAAGAAAAGATCGGCCTTAACGAAATGTATAGGCGAAAGCGCGAGCTTGGTGATAATTGACTCTTTGAAAACTATCCGAAAAAAAAGCTGTTCCAAACCGAACAGCTTTTTTGTTTTTATCCTTTAACATATCCCGCCTCGCCATTTCGCTTTAGCCGGACTTTGTAATTGTCGCATTTGGAACATTGCCTGCTCGATTGCCAAACCAAAGTAAGTTCGTGGATTCCGCCGGTTCTTCCTATTCCCGAGGTGTTGATGTCGTAGGAATATCCGAACTTGAATTCGCCGAAGTTCAGTGTCGCGACCGGATTTACGGATGTAAGCAAATGGCCGTTGTTGGTCTTGCGCTCGAGATTTACTGCCGAAAACACACCAATCGAGAATCGGCCGTAATCCATTACCGTTCCAAGGTCGAAGCGGTTGTATTCCGATTGTCTCATGTAATTTCCCATAAGCAATAAAGTGCTGCCTTCGGGAAGGAAAAACGACGGAAGCCCGCCAATGTCCCAGAAATAACCGCCGTGAACCGACAAAAACATGTTGAGCGGCACATTGCCGTTTTCGGTAAACGAAATGTCCGGACGGTTTAAGTGCCTTAGCGAGACGCCAACCCACGAACTTTCGTTGTCGGCCAAAATTCCCGCGCTCATGTCGAAGAAACCGATCTTGTTGTTGCGCATGATTCCGGGATCTACGCTTGGTCCGTCTATCGCACCTGTTCCAATGTTTATCTGATCTTCTAGCAAAAGTCCGCCAAAGCCGAAGTCTTTTCTGCCGTAACCCGCCTCGACGCCAAAACGGATGTGCCAGTCGTAACTTACGTCAACGCGGTAAGAAGCCGCTCCGTTTATCTTGAAATAATTGTAGCCTGTAAAAACTTCGCTGTGGTTTTGGGCGGTCAAGCCAAGACCGAGTTCGTCTGTGGCCAGATTGCTCACGAATGCATATTGCGTGTCTATACGGCGATTGTCGTTTGGCCATTGGCGACGGTGTGCAATGCCCGCGTTCCAGGTGTTGGCCGATGCCGTGAAAGCCGGATTCAAAGCTTCGGGAATAT
>JBCNQO010000438.1:0-2886 GCA_039592825.1 Flavobacterium sp. | reverse complement strand
CCCAGTTCCATCAGCGCGGCCTGGCCGAACAGCAAGGCCGATTCGAAGGTTTCGCGAATCTGGAAGTCCACACCGGCATGGATCAACCGCAGCGAGTGCTCGTTACAGGAAGCGTGTCCGTCGGAAAAAAAGTCGCGCAAGCCGCAGCCAAAAACCTCACGCCCGTCGTTTTGGAATTGGGCGGAAAAAATCCTTGCATCGTAACCAAATCGGCCAATCTGAAACTCGCGGCCAAAAGGATCGTTTGGGGAAAATTCCTGAATGCGGGACAAACCTGTATCGCGCCAGATTACGTGTTGGTCGAAAGCTCTAAAAAGTCGGAATTCCTGGCTTTGCTTAAATCGGAAATCATTTCGGCTTATGGTGAAAATCCTCAGCAAAGCCCGGATTTTGCGAGAATCATAAGCGAAAGGCACTGGAAACGTCTGGTCGATTTGATCGAACACCAGAGAGTCGTGCACGGCGGCCAATCCAATCTTGAGTCGAAATACATCGCACCCACGATAATAGATGAATCAGACGTAGCTTCCGAACTCATGAAAGACGAGATTTTCGGGCCACTTTTGCCCGTAATCGGCTTTTCATCCGAACAGGAAATTGACTCAATCATCAACAAATACGAGAAACCGCTGTCGCTTTACGTTTTTGGCGACGATTCCAGACAGGCCAAAAAACTCGTAAACCGATACGCTTTTGGAGGCGGTTGCATCAACGACGTCGTGGCGCATTTCGTCAACAGCCGGCTTCCGTTTGGAGGCGTCGGCCATTCGGGAATCGAGTCTTATCACGGGAAGAACAGCTTTGAGGCTTTCGTCCACAAAAAAGCGATCGTAAAACGCGCCACCTGGCTCGATGTTCCGCTTAGGTATGCACCTTACAAAAACAAGGTTGCGATCGTTAGAAAATGGTTCAAATGGCTGTAAAACTGGCGGTTTTTTCGTAAAATTGCCGCTCAATTCCGCGTATGAAAACTATTGAGACAAAGCTCGGGGAAATCAAGGCAAACGGTTTCGAACTCGATTTTTCGGCCACACTGAGCAAGGCAATCGACATCTACAAAAACATGATTCTCACCGCCGGACTCGCCAGTTTGGTGTTCGGGATCGCGCTTATGGTTTTGTGGTTCGGAATCATGGCCGGACTGAGTGCGTTGACGGGCGTGGCGATAGCGCTTTTGGACGCCGGCGGAAGTACGGCAGATTTTGTCGTGATCGCGATATCGAGTTTGTCCATGGCCTTGGCTTTTGCGCTCGCAAGCCCTTTCGTGGGCGGACTTTTCATGATGTCAGACAAAGCCCAGAGAGGCGAGGAAGTGTTTTTCTCGGATGCATTTTCGTGCTACAAACCACCGTATTTCGGGGCATTGATCACGCAGGCGATGCTCATTTCGGGCACCAGCGTCTGCATTACCTTACTTTTGCAGTTTATTGACGAAGACCTCGCGCTCCTTGGCGGATTGGTGAGTACGGCCATCTCGTTTCTTACGATGTTCGTCGTGCCTTTGATAGTGTTCGGAAAGCTCAAACCTTTGGCGGCCATTGCGGCAAGTCCGGGCATACTTTTCAAGAAATTCTGGTATATCATTGGGCTCGCGATCGTGGCCGGATTCATGGCCAGCGTAGGATTGGTGGCGCTTTGTATTGGAATCGTGTTCACGTATCCTTTCATTTTCACGATGAATTACACGATTTACCGCGAAGCCGTGGGCATAGAGAACGAGAATGAGATCGAAGACATCGGTTCGTCTGACTTCCTTTAAAAAACACTTGAGATTGTCGGGAATTTATCAACTGTAACATTGCCGATTCGCATATTTTCTTAAATTTATCGGGCTAAACCTGGCCTTTATGCGCTCTTACTCAAGCGTTTTTGCAGTTGTCGTTTTTCTTTTGGCTTCGAACGTGGCCAGCGCGGCCGTACAGACGGAATCCGTTATCGAGACCATAATCCCGAAAGGCTGGTTTTTGGCGACGATGATGGTGCTTACGGGCACAATGCTGTATCTTACCTTTAACCAGAAGACGCGTTTCAACAAGGATTTTGTCTCGAACTATTCCAGAATCGATTCCGATCCGGAGCAATTCAGGCTCTATCTTCTGTTTTTCGGCATCATTTTTTTGGTGACCGAAATCTTCCTGGAGTTCTTCAACGTCAGGGTAAAAAGTGAACTTTTAGAGAATGTTGTCTTTAGCGCCATTCTTTTTTCGCTCTACTACTTCAGCTCGAAATGGAAATTGCTTTACAAGCACATTGCGTCGATCTTTCTTACGGCTTATGTGGGATACCTGACTTTTTTGGGATACAAATTGGTGATGCGACCTTTAGAAATCATCACGCTCACCGAGTTTATCCTCGCCTATTTTTTCTCGTACAGCGTTTTTGCGACCATACGCGCTTACCTGACCTTCGTGGTTGGCGTATTCACCTTGTTGCTTGTCGGACTCGTAACTTCGACTGTAGACGACCAATTGGTGGCCATACTTTTCAACTCGTGCCTTATCACGACGGTTTTCCATTACACCAAACACATCGGCCGACTCAACGCCAAGGACAAATTCCTGTTCGCCAGCGAGATCGTCAACAAAGGGAATTCGCTTATCATCGCTACAAATAGAAAAGGGGAAGTCGTTTTTTGCAGCGAAGGCATAAAGGAAATCCTGGGCTATTCTACCGAACAGGTCATGGGAATGGAATTCTGGCGGCTTACACAAGATCCGGAATTCATTGGCGAAGACTATCACGACGATTATATCGACGGACGGCTGTACGTGCGCAAACTTAAGTGTTCCAACGGCGAATACAAATACATCCAATGGAAAGACAAGAAGTATTCGGACAATCTTTTTATCGGGATCGGACAAGACATCACGCACCACGTCCACGTGC
>JBCNQO010000437.1:0-2889 GCA_039592825.1 Flavobacterium sp. | reverse complement strand
GGCCAAAAGCACGAGAATGGAGACGATTGTCGCCCCAACGATATAAGGTCGCAGAAATCTCGTAAAGGAAATCCCCGAACTTAAAATCGCGATGACTTCTGTGTTATTCGCAAGTTTGGATGTGAACCAGATCACCGAAAGAAATAGGAAAATCGGGAACAGCAAATTCGCGAAATAGATCGTGAAGTTCAGGTAATAAAGCGCGATTTCTCCAAAAGGAATCTTGTTCTCGATCATTTTGTTCACCTTTTCGGATACGTCGATCACGATCCCGATCGGGATGAACATGAGCAACATCACCGTAAAAGTGACCAGGTAGCGCTTTAGGATGTAGAGGTCGATGATCTTCATCTTTCGGATTTACAGATTTGCGATTTCAGATTTCAGATTTCAGATTTCAAATTTCAAATTTCAGATTTTAGAATTTGGATTTTAGAATTTGGATTTTGGATTTTTAGACACTCTGTGAATCTGCAAATCCAAAATCTGAAATCTAAAATCTTTTAAAGTCGGTTGTCCATCTGGCGGACCATTTTCTCTTTCCACTCGCGGAAATCTCCCGCTAAGATATGTTTTCTGGCCTCGCGCACCAACCACATGTAAAACCCAAGGTTGTGGATCGTCGCGATCTGCTTGCCAAGATATTCGTCGGCTACGAACAAATGACGCAGATAGGCTTTCGTGTATTCGCGGTCTACGAACGTTGTTCCGTTTTCATCGATAGGCGAAAAATCGTCGGCCCATTTGAGGTTCTTGATGTTGATCGTGCCGTGAGACGTGAACAGCATTCCGTTTCTGGCGTTTCTGGTCGGCATCACGCAGTCGAACATGTCGATTCCCAAAGCGATGTTTTCCAAAATATTGATCGGAGTTCCTACGCCCATAAGGTAACGCGGCTTGTCTTCCGGAAGGATTTCGGTCACGACTTCTGTCATCGCATACATTTCCTCGGCCGGCTCGCCCACAGAAAGTCCGCCAATGGCGTTTCCGACTTGATTCGAATTCGCGATATATTCGGCCGACTGCTGGCGCAGATCTTTATAAGTACTTCCTTGAACAATCGGGAAAAATGCCTGTGAGTAATCGTATTTGAAAGGCGTTTTCTCCAAATGCGCGATACATCGGTCGAGCCAACGGTGCGTCATGTGCATCGACCTTTGGGCATAACGATAATCGCACGGATACGGCGTACACTCGTCAAAAGCCATGATGATGTCGGCTCCGATCGTGCGCTGGATTTCCATTACATTCTCTGGAGTGAAAACGTGGTAAGAACCGTCGATGTGCGACTTGAACTTCACGCCTTCTTCTTTGATTTTTCTATTTGCCGATAAGGAATAGACCTGATAACCGCCGGAATCCGTCAGGATATTGCGATCCCAACCCATGAATTTGTGCAAACCGCCGGCTTTTTCGAGAATGTGCGTTTGCGGACGCAGGTACAAATGGTACGTATTGCCCAAAATGATATCGGGATTGATTTCTTCCTTGAGCTCGCGTTGGTGCACGCCTTTCACGGACGCAACCGTTCCTACGGGCATAAAGATCGGGGTTTCTATCACGCCGTGATCTGTAGTGATCTTTCCGGCTCTGGCTCTGGTTTGCGGGTCTTTTTGTAAAAGGTCGAATTTCATCTAATAAACCGATATTTTCGGCTCGCAAATATAGGCGAAATCGGCTATTGGTTTGGGCCACTTTAGTTTGAATTTAAGAGTTGCGCTTATGCGGATGCAAAACCCTGGGTTCCAAAACCAAAAACAGCTTCCGGATTTCAAGATTCGCGCCAGAACGAATGGCGTATTTTCGGACACCGATTGTCGTTTTCGCCACTTTATCCCAATCCCAAAACATCCTAACTTTGACTAAACAAACAAAAACCAGAATTATGAACTTTCAAACACAAAGCCAACAGATCGAACCTTTCCTGTGGTTCGACACCCAGGCCGAAGAAGCCGTAAGCAAATACGTTTCGCTTTTCCCGAACTCCAAGATCAACTCGACCACACGCCACGGCAAAGACAGTTCCGGCACCGAAGGCACCGTAATGACGATAGGTTTCGAACTCAACGGAATAAAGTTCGTCGCGCTCAACGGCGGCCCGATGTTCCAATTCACAGAAGCCGTCTCGTTCGTGATCCATTGCAAAGACCAAAGTGAAGTGGACAAATATTGGGACGCGTTACTCGAAGGTGGAAAAGTGCACGCATGCGGCTGGCTCAAGGACAAATTCGGCCTAACATGGCAAGTGATCCCGGACAAATTCCTCGAACTTCTCAAGTCTGAAGAAACTTCAAAAGTCGCGAGCATGATGCAAGCCATGATGAAAATGCAGAAACTTATAGAGTCAGAACTCGTGGACGCTTTCAACAACGGCTGATTTTTCTTTTGAACCATTAAGAAGTTAAGAGTAGTTAAGATTACCAAACCATTACTAAGCAACGCCTTAACTAACCTTAACTTCTTAATGGTAAAAATTTAGAATGTCCAACATAGTGCTGCAACCAAGAGTCTAGCGGCTCACAACAATGGCTGATTTTTTTGAACCATTAATGGCATCAGATACGTATCTGACTAAACTGAAACCTGAAAAAACTTTGAACCATTAAGAAGTTAAGAGTAGTTAAGATTGCCAAACCATTACTAAGCAACGCCTTAACTAACCTTAACTTCTTAATGGTAAAAAAACAGAATGATCAAAATGCAGATACAAACGCAAAGCGAAGCGGCTTAACTAACCTCAACTATCTTAACTGTAAAAAGAAAATCGCGAATGGGTCAGAAAATGAAAGTTTTCGAAAAAAATTTCAAAACCACTGTAACAAATCGCGACCAAGTTCTTCTTTACTATAAATCATCTTACTTAAAATCATCAGCCGAGGCGAAAGGCGA
>JBCNQO010000436.1:0-2894 GCA_039592825.1 Flavobacterium sp. | reverse complement strand
CAAGCATTTCAAGAACAGCTTGGTTCGCTCCACCGTGAAGTGGTCCCCAAAGTGCAGAAACACCTGCAGAGATCGAAGCGAAAAGACCAGCGTGAGACGATCCTACCATACGAACCGTAGACGTTGAGCAGTTCTGTTCGTGGTCTGCGTGCAGGATGAACAACTTGTCTAGGGCGTTCACTACTACAGGGTCGATTTTGTATGGTCCGGTAGGCAAAGAGAACATGAGGTTCATGAAATTCTCTACGTAACCTTTGGTGTTGTCGTAATAGTTGAGCGGATAGCCCATAGATTTGCGGTACGTCCAGGTTGCGATAACCAGGAATTTCCCGATCGTTTTGCAGATGGCCTCGTAAAGATCTTTCTCGTTTTCAGGATTGACCGATTTCGGGTTGAAGGCCGTCAAAGCGCTTGTCAAAGCTGCCAAAACGCCCATTGGGTGAGCCGTTTTCGGGAAGCCGTCGATGATGTTCTTCATCTCTTCGTTGACGAGCGTGTACTTGCGGATGTCGTTCTCGAAACGCTCGAGTTCCGACGCCTTAGGAAGTTCACCAAAAATGAGCAAATACGTCACTTCTAGGAAATTCGCCTTTTCGGCAAGGTCTTCGATCGCGTATCCGCGGTAGCGCAAAATTCCCTCTTCCCCATCGAGAAAAGTGATTTCGCTTTTGCACGCACCCGAGTTCTTATATCCCGGATCGAGGGTGATCGCACCACTCACGTCGCGCAGTTTGTTGATATCGATGGCAACCTCGTTTTCAGTTCCCACAAAAACAGGGAACTCATACTTATTGCCGTCGAGTTCTAATATTGCAGTTTTAGACATGATATGTTTGGAAGTTTAATAAGAATAACAAAACTAGGTAATTTAAAAGGATTTTAAAAGCCGTTTCGGTAACGATTTCGTTAATAATTACTAAATTGCTATACATCGATCGCAAATCGCAAATCCGGGTCTGGATCGCCTTTCTTTTTTTCGCCCGACGAAATCCTTCCTGCAAACCAAAGCTTCCGAAAAAATAAAAACCCGCGACTGGCACGGGCTTTCGGAATTAAAAACTAACTAAACTGTATTTACCACATTCTTTAAACAGCGCAAGCGGGCTTCTCCCTACTTACAGCTTGATGATTTTTTCGATTTTACTGCCTTTTTCGGTATTGACTTTTGCGAAATAAACGCCTGTTGCACGTTTGGAAATATCAAAGTCAGAAGTCATTTTCCCGATGGTCTGTACCTGAAGCAATCTGCCCTGAACGTCGAAAAGCTCAAGAGATCTTATGTTCGAGTTGGCCTTGACCGTAAAGATGTCTTTTACCGGATTCGGATACAGCTGCACCGAATTGTCGGCTTTAGGATCGTTTACCGATAAACTCTGGAACACGGTTTCGTAAGTGTTGGTCGTGATCGGAGCATTGTAATCGAAGAAAATATCGGCTTTGTTCGAAACGATCGAACCTTCGTGCAAGTTGCCCAAAGTGCGCACGCGAAGCAAGATGTTGCCATGGCCGCCAGAGTCTACCGAAGCCGATTGGAACACGAACAAAATCCCGTCTGCGGCACTTCTGGCCACGACCGGATGCGAACTGCTCAGAATCTGAAGCGACGAACGGTCGAACATTGCCGGATCAAGCACGTCTTTGATCACGATATTGTGCGCCTGGGCATTTCCCGTATTCTCGAAATTGATCACATAATGCAGGTATTCGCCTATCTGACTCACGCTTTCTACTTCGCCCTGAAGGCATTCCTTGTTGTTAGGGTCGTAAGTGCCAACTACCGTTTGCCCCAAAAGGAAATCGTTGTCGGCCGGAACCGCATCGGCTGCCGCAGTGACGTGAGCCGCAAAAGAGATCGGATCGTCTATGTTGACCGCAGGCGTATCGGTAGACGCGTTCACGTTTAAAGTTACCGTGAATACTCGGGTTTCAAAGGGCTGAAGGTTCGAGTAATCCCAAGTGACGTAGCCGCTTCCTGTAACGCTTGGCAAAACCGATGCCGAAACGAAATCCATGATGGATTCGTCGTAAGTGAAAGAAATTCCGCCTGTTTGCGACAGCGCCTGATTGCCTTTGTTGCGAACCACGACTTCATAAACGGCTTGTAATCCCGGTCTTGCCGGAACAATAGGCACAACGGCGATTTCCGCGTCTGGACTTATGCCGTTTGCCATCAAACAGAAATCGTTCGTGGAAACCGTTCCCGTGGTGGTGGAAAAACTGACGTCGGCATCTGGCGGAGCCGTCGTGAAATAATTGTTCTCGAAAACCGGATTTATGGTGTAGTTCCCGGTTCCGACGTAAAATTTGTAAACCGAAGTCTCGTCTGTGAAAACATCTACCGTATCACTGCCGTTGTCCAGACGGATCTTGACCAACGGGCCGATCAGGTCGGACGCATCGCAACCGTTTCCTTCGGCATCAAAACTTACGCTACCCATGATCGTATCGTAAGGTCCGCCCGGAGTGAACGTACAATACGAATTTACGACTGCCGTGGTAGCCAAAGCCTGGATTGCCGCAACCTGAGATTCGTCGGCACAGATGTAGACCAAGGCATTGTCGCTGAAATCGTCGTTGCTGAACTGCTCGTTCACGCCGTTCTTTGCGAATAGCGTCTGCATGCCGTTGCCATAAATTCCTATGGCCTGTAAAGCGAAGTTGTTCGAAAGATCGAGCGTCTGGATCTGGTTGTTGGAACAATTCAACAGCTGCAATCCGGCCAAACCGGAAACGTCGAGCACCTGGATATCGTTCGCGCGGCAATCGAGATTGGTCAAGGCAGGAAAACCAGAAACATCCAAAACCGAAATCCCGTTGTTCTGGCAATCGAGGGTTTCAAGTGTCGCGGTATCCGGAAGGTCGAAAGTATCGATTCCGGTGTTGCCGAACTTGAG
>JBCNQO010000435.1:0-2906 GCA_039592825.1 Flavobacterium sp. | reverse complement strand
CAATCGCTGGTTTCGCTTGTGGACGACGAAAGTTCGATAGACGAATACAAGAACGTGTTCGGGATGATGAAGAAAGTGGCACACAACCTTCACGAATCCTTGAACGATCTTATCGAAATCCTTCGCATCAAGAAAAACAAGGCGCTCGAGAAAGAATCTGTGGCGTTTTCTGAAATTTTCGAACGCGTCGTAGGAACGCTTCAAGGCGATATTTTGAACCACAAGGCAGTCGTGACTTCGGATTTCGGTAAAATGCAAACCGTGATGTTCTCGAAAATCTATCTGGAAAGCGTACTCCAGAACCTTATCGGAAACGCGATGAAATACAAATCGCCGGAACGTTCGCCCGAAATCAAGGCGTGGACGCAAACCGACGAAGGACAAACCGCGCTTTACATTCAAGACAACGGACTCGGAATCGATCTTGAAAAGCATGGCAACAAGGTTTTTGGCATGTACCAAATGTTCCATAAACATCCCGAAGCCAAGGGAATCGGGCTTTTCATTACCAAGGCGCAGATCGAGAATATGGGCGGAAGTATTTCTGTGGAAAGCGACGGAAAGTCCGGAACGACTTTTATCGTGAGGTTCGGAAGTTAAATTTTGCAGGAAAATATGCGAGCGAATACGTTTTCGTTAAATTCGTGTAAGCCAGATTTTCCTTATGCAAACCATCATCGATTATTTCTCGGGCATTCCTTCGAGCCATCGCGCGGCCATTCTCGCGGGCGGCATCGCAATATTTTGGGTTATTGAGAACGCTTTTCCTTTGTTCCGATTCGACTACAGAAAGTGGCGACACGCCGGAATCAACCTTTTTTTCACGTTTACGACGATCATCGTGAATTTCGTGTTGGCTTTCATTTTGCTAAGAGCTGCCGATTTCGTGCATTCGAGAGATTTTGGGATTTTGAATTGGCTTCCCGAAATGAATCCGTGGATTTATGCGATTTTAGGACTTATGTTACTCGACCTTATCGGCGCCTGGCTCGCGCATTTCGTTCAACATAAGACCAAAGTTTTGTGGCGTTTCCATCTGATCCATCACACCGATACCTGGATCGATACGACTTCGGCCAACCGGCATCATCCTGGCGAAAGCGTGATCCGGTTTCTTTTTACGGCTTTGGCGGTTCTGGTTTCGGGCAGTCCGATGTGGCTGGTTTTTTTGTACCAATCGCTTTCTGTGGTTTTTTCTCAGTTCAATCACGCCAATATTTCGCTTCCGCGGAAGCTGGACGACATCATTAGCTATTTTATCGTGTCGCCCGACATGCACAAGGTTCATCACCATTATGTTTTGCCTTATACCGATACGAATTATGGCAATATTTTCTCGATCTGGGACAGACTTTTCGGCACTTTCTCGAAACTGAAGCGCGAAGAAATCGTGTATGGCGTAGACACGCACATGCATCCGAAAGACAATAACGAGCTTGGCAACCTGCTCAAAATCCCGTTTCAAAAGTATCGTCCGGCCACGCAAAATAAGTCCAAATAAAAATTTTTCAACCGCGATTCAACCGATTGGAATTTTCACTAATATTGAAACTATAAACTGATATACAATACAATTTTCTTCTGATTACCAATGAGAAAGAGCAAACGCCCTGAAATTTCTCCAGAGCAATCCTCCAGACTTAAAAAACTTGCGCTTGAAGAACGCAATCCGTTCGAAGCCATCAAAAAGGAATTCGGATTTTCGGAACAGGAAATCATCGAAATCATGAAAACGCTGCTCAAGCCCGATCCTTTCGAGAATTGGCGCAAAAAAGCGATTGCGGCCAAACCGAAGCCGAAAGCCCCGAAAATTGACGACTTCGACGAAGACCTCGACGGAAAATATTACATCAAGAACAAATTCTGATACTACGAACCCGCCCGAAAAGCGGGTTTTTTCGTACATTCAGCCGTCCTTAAAAAACCAAACGACAAATGAAAAAACTTTTACTGTTGCTGTTGATTCCCATAGGATTGACGGCTCAAACCACGTTCAAGACTTCGGAAGTTGACGTGAACGCGACACTCAAAGGCACGCTTTACACGCCCGATGTCACCAAAAAAGTCCCGCTTCTAATCTTGTTTTCCGGTTCCGGACCGACCGATCGCGACGGCAACCAACCGGGCGTAAAATCGGACAACCTGAAATTGCTCGCCGAAGCTTCTGCCAAACAAGGCATTGCGGTTTACAGTTTCGACAAACGCATCATTTCGATGATCAGATCTGGCAATATCGACGAGACGAAACTGTCTTTTGACGATTATGTGAAAGATGCCAAAGACGTGATCACGTTCTTCAAAAACCAGAAAAAATACTCCAAAATCGTGCTTGGCGGACACAGCGAAGGTTCGTTAGTCGCCATTCTTGCTACAACTGGTTATGCCGACGCGCTTATCTCGATTGCCGGCCCTGGTCGAAGCATAGACAAGATCATCACCGAACAAGTTTCCAAACAAGCGCCGAATCTTCAGCCCGAAATCGAGAAATACTTCGGGATTTTGAAAAAAGGAGAAACTTTCAAACTAGAAGACCAAACGCTGGCAATGCTTTTCCGCGAAAGCGTGCAACCTTATATGATTTCCTGGATGAAATACGATCCGGTAACGGAAATCAAGAAGGTGAAAGTTCCTACTTTGATCATCAACGGCAGCAAAGACATTCAGGTTGGCGAGTCGGAAGCCCAATTGCTCAAGGACGCCAAACCCGACGCCAAACTCGTGATCGTTCCCGAAATGAACCACATTTTCAAGACCATAAAAGGTGATGAAAACGAGAATTACGAGTCTTACAACAAGCCCGAATTGCCTATTTCTGAGGCTTTCGCGCAAGCCGTTAATTCGTTCATAAAAAGCCTTTAACGCTGTAACTATTTTTTACCTTCGCGCACTAACAAACAAAATAAACA
>JBCNQO010000434.1:0-2914 GCA_039592825.1 Flavobacterium sp. | reverse complement strand
GTCAGAAACTTCCTGAGCGATTTCTTCTTCTTTTTTGGTCACGCCAATGATGATGCCAAGTGCGATACAGGTCATCCAGATTGACGATCCACCGGATGAAATCAGCGGAAGCGTTTGCCCCGTTACCGGCAGCAAATTCACGGCGACCGCCATATTGATCATCGCCTGAAAGACTATCGGAAAACCTAAACCAACGACCACGAGTTTCCCGAAAACCGACGGCGCTTTGTGTGCCGCGACGATGAATCGGAAGAACAACAGCAAATACATCACCATAACTCCGACGCCGCCTATCAATCCCCATTCTTCTACGATAATGGCGTAGATAAAATCCGAAGACGATTGTGGCAAAAAGTTCTTCTGGACGCTTTTTCCCGGCCCGAGTCCGTAAGGTCCGCCGGTTGCTATTGCCGTTTTGGCCAGATCGGTTTGGTAGTGTTCATCGGATGTGTCGCGATCTTCGGATCTTTCACCAAAACTTGCGATCCGGCTTTCCCAAGTGTGCACGCGGTTGAAGAATTTGGCTTCTGGAAATGCGTGCGCCAAGGCGACGAAAATCACGAGTGCACCAATTCCGGCTCCTATGATGATTCCGATGTATCGCAACGGATATTGTCCGATAAAAACCAACATGATCACCATGGCAAACATCAAGGCCGCGGTAGAAAAGTTGGCCGGCAAGATCAATCCGATGGTAATGAAAACCGGCAACCACAGTTCATAGAGCGATTGCTTGAACGTGATTGGCGTTTCTCTTTTCTTGGACAGATAGCGCGCCACGAAAACCATCATGGCCAATTGCGCCAAAGTCGAAGTCTGGAAACCGATTCCAATGAATGGGATTTGTATCCAGCGCGCGGCATTCGCTCCGGCGATTACCGTTCCTTTGACCAAAGTGTAAAGCAACAACGCCCACACGATTGGCATGGCGATCATCGAAATTCCCTTGAAATAGTGATAAGGCACTTTGTGTACCCAATAAATCATGAGAAAACCGATCGTGATGTGCAAGCCGTGTTTTACCAAAAAACTCACGGTATTGCCCGAATTCTGACCTACATAAGCCAAATTCGAACTCGCGCTGAACACGGGCATGAACGAAAACAACGCCAGCAAGGCGATAAACGCCCAGATGACTTTGTCTCCTTTTAGGTTATACAGTAGGTCTTTCACTTCAAAATTCGTTATTCGGTATTCAACATTCGTTGTTCAATCTCGGCATTCAGACTTTAGACTTCAGGACTTGATTTCCGGCACTCAGGAACTCAGGCACTCAGGCACTCAGGCACTCTTAAAGATTCTGCACAGCATTCTTAAACTGCTTCCCGCGATCCTCATAATTCTCGAACAAGTCGAAACTCGCACAAGCCGGAGAAAGCAAAACCGTTTCGCCTCTTTCGGCCAGACGCGATGCCGTGCGCACTGCGTCGGTCATGTTGTCTACTTCTACCATGATGTCTACCACGTTTCCGAAGGCATCGATAATTTTGCGGTTATCGACGCCCAGGCAAACGATGGCTTTGACTTTTTCGCGAACCAATGGCATAAGTTCCGAATAGTCATTTCCTTTATCTACGCCACCCACGATCCAGACCGTTTGTGCCGTCATTGAATCGAGCGCGTAAAACGTGGCGTTCACGTTCGTCGCTTTCGAGTCGTTTATATATTGCACGTTCCCTATTTTCAAAACTTTCTCCAAACGATGCTCCACGCCCTGGAAATTGGTCAGGCTTTCGCGGATGGTCGCTTTTCGGATCTGCATCAGCTTGGCAACCGAAGCCGCCGCCATAGCATTCTTCAAATTGTGTTTGCCCTCGAGTGAAATGTCTCCGGTCTCGATGATGAATTCTTCTTCGTTGATGTTGATCTCCATGTTCGTTTCGTCTTTTAGGTAAGTGCCTTTCTCAAGCGTTTGGGTAATCGAGAAAGGAATCAATTGTGCTTTTGTCTTGTTGTTTTTTAGCCAGTTTACGATCGCTTCGTCATCGGCGTCGTAAATGAGGTAATCGTCTTTCGTCTGGTTCATCGTGATGCGGAACTTGGCATCGATGTACTTTTCGTATTTGTAATCGTATCGGTCCAGATGGTCTGGGCTGATGTTCGTGATGACCGCGATGTGAGGCGCGTATTTCACGATTCCGTCGAGTTGGAAGCTGGACAATTCGAGCACGTAATAGTCGTAATTGTCTTCGGCCACTTGCCAGGCGAAACTCTTTCCTATGTTTCCGCCTATTCCCACATTCAGTCCGCCGCTTTTCAAAAGCCAGTGGGTTAACATCGTCGTGGTCGTCTTGCCGTTGCTTCCGGTTATGCCGATGGTTTTTCCCTTGGCATATTTGTTGGCGAACTCGATTTCTGAAATCACCGGAATTTCCTTCTTGCGAAGTTTCTTCACGATGTCTGCCTTGTCGGGAATGCCCGGGCTTTTCATTACGACGTCGGCATTTAGGATTTTTTCCTCTGTGTGTCCGCCGTCTTCGAACTTTATTCCGTTGAGTAAAAGAACTTCCTTGTAATTGTTCTGGATCTTTCCGAAGTCTGACAAAAAGACCTCATATCCTTGTTTTTTTCCGAGAATCGCCGTTCCTACGCCGCTTTCTCCACCGCCTAAAATGACTAGCCTTTTCATGGACTATCTCAATTTCAGGGTTACGATTGCCGTAATGGCGAGCAAGATTCCCGTGATCCAGAAGCGTGTCACGATCTTGCTTTCGTGATAGCCTTTTTTCTGGTAGTGATGATGCAATGGCGACATCAGGAAAATCCGTCGGCCTTCGCCATATCTTTTTTTCGTCCATTTGAAATAACTCACCTGGATTACCACCGATGCATTCTCCACGAGGAAAATCCCGCAAATGAGTGGAATCATGAGTTCTTTTCTCACGGCGATCGCCAAAACCGCGATGATACCGCC
>JBCNQO010000433.1:0-2916 GCA_039592825.1 Flavobacterium sp. | reverse complement strand
AGCACGCCGACAACGTCGACAAGAACGAATACGAGATGCCGGGCGCGTTGCTGCTTCAGGGCAACGTGCGCGTAAATCACGACGGCGCGATCATGAAGTGCAACAAGGCCTATCTTTTCCCAGACGGAAAGTACCTCAAAGCGTTTGGCGACGTGCACATCATTCAGGGCGACACGCTTTTCCTCGACGGACGTTACGCCGAATACAACGCCACGACCAAACAGGCATTTGCCACGGGAAATGTCGTGATGCGTTCGCCAGACATGACGCTCAAGACCGATACGATCTACTTTGACAGAAACGTTCAGGAAGCTTATTACCGTACGCCGGGCACGATCACCAACAAAGACAATGTGCTCAAGAGCAACACGGGACGATATTACGCGACCCAGAAAAAGTTCGTTTTCCTTACGGCCGTTACGCTCACGAATCCGAAATATGTGATGAAGTCCAATCATCTCGATTATTTCGACAATTCGGGTCACGCGTATCTTTTCGGGCCTTCGACGATTACGAGCGAACAGAATTTCATCTACACCGAAAAAGGGTTTTACGACAGCAAAAAGAACGTCGGGCACTTCCTGAACCATTCGTACATCCATTACAAAGACCGCAAAATTGAGGGCGACAGTTTGTTTTATGACCGAAAGATCGAATTCGCGTCGGCGACCAGGAATGTCAAGATCACCGACACGATCAACAAAGGCATCGTGAAAGGTCATTATGGCGAAGTCTGGAAACTCAAGGATTCGCTTTTCGTGACCAAACGTGCGGTGGCAATAAATCTGGTCGAGAACGATTCGGTCTATATTCACGGAAAACGCCTTTTGGTGACCGGAAAGCCCGAAAACAGGATTATCCGCGCTTGGCCGAACGCTCGTTTTTACAAGTCGGATATGAGCGGAAAATGCGATTCCATCCATTCGAGTCAGGTTACGGGACTCACGAAAATGATCAACAAGCCTGTTTTGTGGAATTTCGAGAACCAGCTCACGGGCGATATCATGCATCTGATAGCCGACAAAAAAACCGAAAAACTCGATTCCCTCAAAGTGCTTGGCAATTCCTTCATCATTGCCAAGGATTCGGCCGGAACAGGTTATAATCAGGTGAAAGGCGTCAATTTATATGGACGGTTCAGGGACAATAAGTTGTATGAGGTGAACATTGTCAAGAATACCGAATGCATCTACTATGTTCGCAATGATGCCCAGGAACTCGTCGGAATCAATAAATCGGCCGGAAGTCGCATCAACCTTTTGCTAACCGACAACAAGATCGACGTGCTGACGGTTTTCGATTCGCCGGCCGGAGATCTCACGCCCGAGGATGAATTCCCTGAAAACGCTAGAAAACTGCGTGGTTTTACCTGGCGTGGAGACGAACGTATAAAGTCCAAGGACGAGATATTCCCGCCTGAGGAAAACGAGTATGAGGAACAGGCCAAAAAAGAGGTAGAAGCCGAAGCGAAAGTCGAAGATAAACCAATGGAAATCCGAAAGGAAACTTTGGAATACGGAAAACCGGTCGAGGCCAAGAAAAAAGGCATGGTGAAAAAACCGTCTGCCAAACCTAAGGCAAAAGCGTCAGACAAAGCCGCAGTGCCATCCGCGAAAGCGAAACCAACCGGACCAATAAAGGAAGTAAAGTCGAACTGACGCAACCTTTGAGACTTTTCGGGCATCTTTAAAATAAGTCCGGGAAGCAAAAAACGATTACCGTTTCATGAAAGCAGATTTTTTCCAATATCAGGCCCAAACGTCGCCATTTCCGCTCGGAATGGAGGTTTCTCACGCTTCGGGTTCTTACATTTTTGATACTTCGGGCAAGAAATATCTCGATTTTGTCGCCGGCGTTTCGGCTTGCACGCTCGGTCATGTGAACAAGCGCGTGAACGACGCCATAAACGATCAGTTGCAGAAATATTCGCACGTGATGGTTTATGGGGAATATGCGCAACATCCGGCCACGGAATATTGCAAGATGCTGGCGAATTTATTGCCGGAACCTTTGGACAAGATCTATCTGGTGAATTCGGGAACCGAAGCTACAGAAGGCGCTTTGAAACTCGCCCGACGCGTTACGGGCAGATCGCAGCTTATCTCGTGCCGCAACGCCTATCACGGCAATACCATGGGTTCGATGAGCGTTATGGGTTATGAGGAAAGAAAGCAGGTTTTTCGTCCGTTGATTCCAGATGTGGATTTCATTACGTTCAACGATGAATCGGATCTGGAGAAAATCACCGAGAGAACAGCCGGAATTATTGTCGAAAGCATTCAGGGCGGCGCCGGTTTTATTCAGCCGAAAGACGGTTGGTTCAAGCGATTGCGAGAAAGATGCACCAAAATGGGCGCTTTGATGATCGTGGATGAGATTCAACCCGGATTCGGTCGCACCGGAAAACTGTTCGGTTTTGAAAACTACGATGTGGTTCCCGACGTAATTATAATAGGCAAAGGAATGGGCGGCGGAATGCCCGTTGGCGGATTCGTGGCATCGTCGAAAATGATGGATTTGCTCACGCACGATCCGAAACTCGGACACATCACGACCTTTGGCGGACATCCTGTCATTGCGGCAGCCTGTCTGGCAACTTTACAGGAAATCACAGAAACCGACCTGATTCCGCAGACATTAGAGAAAGAAAAGCTGTTCCGAAAGCTATTGGAACACAATTTGATTACCGAAATACGAGGCAAAGGACTCATGCTCGCAGCCATGACGCCGTCTGCCGATATCACCAATAAAGTGATACTCAAATGCCAGGACAAAGGACTTATCCTGTTCTGGCTGCTCTTTGAAGGCTGCGCTATCCGCATTACACCGCCGCTCACGATTTCTCAAGACGAGATTCGCGAAGGCTGTGAAATTTTGCTGGAAGCGCTCAATGAAGTACAGGAAGAATTACGCGCT
>JBCNQO010000432.1:0-2919 GCA_039592825.1 Flavobacterium sp. | reverse complement strand
GGCGAAAGAAAAGACATGCTAGACTTTACCGACGTAGTTGGCGGAACGACAGAAGTCGTGACCCTCAAAGGTTATTTCGACGCAAATGCCCACGTAGGCTATCAGCACAACGAGCGCCTGAGCGGGTTTTTGAAGCTCAACAACATCGCCAACCAGAAATACGAGAAATGGCTCAATACGCCGGTTCAAGGTTTCCAGGTTATGCTTGGTGCGAACTATAAATTTGACTTTTAACCGCTGTAGGCGTTAGGCTTTAAGCTGTAAGCAATATTTGGGTCGGAAAGATGTCTTTTCGGCCCATTTTTCTGATAAATACTTTGGGATTGACACTAAAAGAAAAAATACACGCGCGCTACCAACAATTGGTTCAGGACAAGATCGACGCTTTCCGCGACATGATTTCTGCCTTGAGCGAAGATGCGCAGAACGACGCCAAGAGCTCGGCCGGAGACAAGCACGAAACGGCTTTGTCGATGATGCACCTGGAGCAGGAAAAACTCAATGTGAAACTGGCCGAATGCCTCGAGCAGAAAGCGGTTCTGGACAAAATCGATCCGAAAGCTACAAACGATAAGGTCGTTTTGGGAAGTTTGGTCGTGGCAAACAAGCTGCATCTGTTCGTGAGTGCCGCGCTTCCTAAGATTGCGATCGGTGGTATATCGGTTCTGGCACTTTCACCTCAATCGCCTTTGGGAAGCCAACTTATAGGGCGTTCTGTTGGCGATTCGGTTGCGGTGAATTCGAACACATTTGTTATTGACGCGATAGTTTGAAGTCGTCGTTTTTTGGGCTTCCTTCGCTTTAAAATGTTTAGGATTGTAATCGGAAACAGACATTCAGGTTTGAGATTTTAACCGATTTCGGCGATTTTTCTTTCGTGAAATTACATATTTGAAACAATCGGCTTTTTTGTCTTTCATATTTTAACTGAAATCGACTTAGTTGTTTTTCAACTGTAATCACATCCGCATCTTTGCCTTATCAGAATAAAACAAGATAAGTCAAAAGTTTATGTGCGGAATATTAGCCATCATCGGAAAAGGGAAAGACGAGCAACTCGTTAAGCAATTGTCAAAGAGAATGTCGCATCGCGGACCAGATGAAAGCGACATACATGTAACCGAAAAAGGCCATATCCTTAGCCATGAGCGTTTGTCTATCATCGATCTTCACTCGGGCAAGCAGCCGATTCAAGGTTGTTCCACCGCGTGGATGGTTCACAACGGGGAAATCTACAACCATCAGGAATTGCGCGAAACGGTATTGAAACACCACACTTTCCGCAGCAAGTCCGATTCAGAAGTGATCGTGCATCTTTACGAGGAATTCGGTTACGACTTTCTTCATTTGCTCGACGGAGATTTCGCGTTTGTCGTGATCGACGGAGATGACTTTATCGCCGGACGCGATCCACTGGGGGTGAAGCCGCTTTATTACGGACTCGACGAGAGAGGCCGCGTGTACTTCGCTTCGGAAATGAAACCGATTGCCGACCAGTGCAAAACGTTCTCGACTTTTCCTCCGGGACATTATTACACGCCTAAAACAGGTTTCGTAAAATACTACAAGCCGGAATACGAAGATTACAGAAAAGCCGACAAGAATCTCGATATGGAAGCACTTCGTGAGGCCTTGACAGAAGGCGTCCGCAAGCGTTTGATGAGCGATGTGCCGATCGGGGTTTTACTTTCGGGCGGACTCGATTCATCGCTTACTTCGTCTATCGCGGCTCGTTTGCTCAAAGAAAAAGGTAAAGACCTGCATTCGTTCTCGATCGGTCTTGATCCGACGGCTCCAGATGCGGTTGCAGCCAGAAAAGTTGCTGATTTCCTTGGAACGAAACACCACGAGATCCATTTTACGATCGAACAGGGAATCGAGATTCTCGACAAACTGATCTGGCATCTGGAAACTTACGACGTGACTTCGGTTCGCGCCAGCACGCCAATGTATTTCCTTTCCAAGGCGATTACCGAACAAGGCATCAAAGTCGTTTTGTCCGGAGAAGGTGCAGATGAGGTTTTTGGAGGTTATCTCTACTTCAGAAACGCTCCGTCTACCGAAGAATTCCAGAAAGAAACCGTCGAGCGCGTCCAGAAGCTGTTCACCGCAGACTTGCTTCGCGCCGACAAATCCACAATGGCACACGGACTCGAAGCCCGCGTTCCTTTCCTTGACAAGAAATTTCTCGACGTCGCCATGACCATAGAAGCTGAGCAGAAGCAGCCGAAAACCTATGACGGCGTTGAAAAGTATATCCTTCGCAAAGCGTTTGACACACCGGAACAACCGTATTTGCCGGCCGAAGTGTTGTGGCGCCAGAAGGAACAATTTTCAGACGGTGTCGGCTACAACTGGATCGACACTTTGATCGAATACTGCTCGTCACAAGTTACAGATGAGCAAATGGAAGCTGCAGAAGAGCGCTTCCCGTACAATACGCCAACTTCTAAGGAAGCGTATTTCTACCGCGACATTTTCCATAAGCACTATCCACAACTGAGTGCGGCCCAAACCGTGCGCAGATGGATCCCGAAATGGCAGGAAAACCAAGACCCGAGCGGTAGGGCGAACGCAGCCCACGTTAAAGCAGACGTGGACATCGCCAAACCGGGCATAGCCGTGTAGTTGTTTAGTTGGTTTGTTATATAGTTGTTTGTATTTTTTGAAACGCGAGGTAGTAGTTGGCCTCGCGTTTTTTTTTTTTTTGGTTCAGGGTGAAAGGTTCAGGGTTCAGGGTGAAGGGAGTTGTGGTGTTAAAGCTTTATATTCGTCAAAATTTCCTTGAGATGCCACTTGCGCTTTCCTTTCGTTTCTTCGACCTGCCTTTGCGCCATAAATTCGAGATTTCGCGATATAGCGTTTCTGTGCAGAAAACGGTTGTCGCGATTGTTTCCGACGGAGAGATTTCGGGTTATG
>JBCNQO010000431.1:0-2920 GCA_039592825.1 Flavobacterium sp. | reverse complement strand
AATCCATCACAAATAAAAGCGCAACTAAAAGGAATTTTTTCATGAGTACGATGTTTTGGTTTTGGATACACGAGCGACCAAAATGTTACGACTCGAACTGTTTTTCTATTTTTTCGAGGGACGAAATCACGGCATCGATCTTTTCGCGCTGTTTGGAAATCGCCTTTTTGCGGATGTAAAACCAGTTTATTGCAAACCACGCGGCCGTGATGACATACACGCAAATCGCCATAAACATTGGCATTCGCATCGCATATTCTATCATGTACAAAAAGATTCCCGCCGACAGCAAAAGGAAGTAAACGTTCATGATTTTGGTATGGATGACCGACTGGTTTTGCTGGATTTTTCGCAGGGTTTCCAGTGCGTGTTTTGCGTCTTCCGGTTCATTTGACAATTTGGAAACGAAAAGCATTTTGCCGGAAAATAAGATAAAGATCACGATGGCCATTACCGTGAGTAAAGCCCCGATTTTGGTGGTCCACATTTGCGGATCGAAGTAAATGACGACCCAAATCACGAAAGCCATCGTGGCCAAAAGCAGCACATTTGCGCCAATGGTTTTTCGTCTCAGGGTTTTGCGGAAGTCGCTCGCTTTGGCCAGAACGGCTTTGATGTCGGGCGTTTCGGGTTGGCGCTGTTGCCAGATCTGTTTGAAGTCAATGGTGTCCATAAGCCTGGAATTTTTTCGAGAGTTGTTCTTTTATACGATGGATCTTTACGCGCACGTTCGCCTCGGAAAGCCCAGTAATTTGCGCGATTTCGGCCTGACGGATGTCGTCGAGTTCGAGAGAGATCACGATGCGGTCGAGTTCCTTGAGTTCGGAAATGAACTTGTAAAGCAAGTCGATCTGTGTTTGGTTATTGGGTTCGTGCGTCTCGGCGATGTTGTCGGGAACACTGGTTTTCTGGAGTTTTTTGTCTTTCTCGATCTGACGCAGGCAATTGTTCACTGCAATGCGGTAAATCCAGGTGCCTATGTTGGCCTCGCCCCGGAACTTTTCGAGGTTGTGGTAAACCGATACGAAAGTGTCCTGGGCGACGTCTTTTGCCCAATCGTCGTCACCGAGATAACCGCGGCAGAGTCGGAAGATTTTGGTCCAGTAAGTTTGGTAGATGGTTTCGAAGACCATTTTGTTGTCGTTTTGGTTTTGGATACGACTGCGTTCGGAATGTTACAAAGTAGGGGATTTTTTTTCGCTACAATTTCTATTAAGTTGGATTCTGGGACGATTTTTTACTATTAAGTTCGTTAAGAACATTAAGGTTTTTGTCTTTGCTGATGTTTTTCGGACAGTTGAGATAGTTTAATGCAGTTAAGGATTCCTGCGGAATCTTGTTTTGATTGGGGAACATTTCGGAGACTTTGATTTCGTGGTTTTTACGACTTTTCTCGTTGGAGTCACAGACTCCGTCACACTGCTCGCAAAGTCACAGACTTCGCTCAAGGTTCTAAATGCAACCAATTTTTTCTAAAACCACCACGCGTTAGGGATAGCAGCGGCATCCTTTTGGGCGGCGCGCCAGCAGCCGAGCAAAAGATATAGCGGATAGCCCGGCGGCGGCCTGCAACTGCAACTGCGACTGCCACTGAATTTCCGGCCGCCGCAACGCCCAAATAAAAAAATCCGGAAGAAAACCTCCCGGATTTAATTTATATGCATCCATGTAAACTCAGGTACTTTGTACTCAGGCACTCAGGCACTCAGGCACTCAGGTACTTTGCACTCAGGTACTTTGCACTCAGGCACTCAGGCACTCAGTTTACTTTCCGTCTTTATCGACAACCAAACGCTCTGGTCGGTTTGCGACTTCCCAAGCCGTTACGAAAGCCAGGTGCGTTCTTCTGGTAAGCGCGTCGAACTCGATTTTCTCGACTTCATCGCCTGGTTTGTGGTAGTCTGCGTGCACGCCGCTAAAGAAAAACACCGACGGGATGCCGTGTTTGGCGAAGTTGTAGTGGTCGGAACGGTTGTAGAAACGGTTCGGGTCGTTGCGGTCGTTGAATTTGAAATCGAGGTCCATCTTGATGAACTTGTCGTTCTGTTCGCGCACGATTTTGTCAAGATCGCTTGAAAGTCTGTCGGCTCCGATTACGTAGATGTAATTGTTGGTTGACGAATGCGGATCGTCGCGACGGCCGATCATGTCGATGTTGATGTCGGCAACCGTTTTGGAAATCGGGAACAATGGGTTTTCGGAATAATAACGCGATCCGTGGAGGCCGTGTTCTTCGCCCGTAACGTGCAAAATCAGGATGGAACGCTTTGGTCCGTAGCCGTCTTTTTTGGCTTTCTGGAAGGCTTGGGCGATTTCCATAAGTGCCACGGTTCCGGATCCGTCGTCGTCTGCGCCGTTGTAGACTTCGCCTTTTTTGGTTCCGACGTGATCATAGTGGGCCGAAACGACCACGATCTCGTCTGGTTTTTCGGTACCTTCTATAAATGCCCAGATGTTCTCTGAATCGGGAAGATTTTCGTTGTACTTGGCGTTCAGGAAAGCGGCCGGCACTTTTTGGTAGTAATCGGATGCGCCTTTCGGGAATGGGATTTTGTCGGCTTCATATTGGGAAATCATGTAGCGACCCGCTTTTTTCTGGCCTTCGGAACCGGTTTCGCGCCCTTCCATCTCGTCTGAAGCGATGATCGTGAGGTGCTTTTTGAGCTCGTCTGACGTGATCGTGTTCATGTACTTGTTCACCGTGGCCTCGGAATTGAGGTCGGCTTTGGTCGATTTACAGGACAGCACCAGAAAGGCCGCGCCCAGAATCAGGATTTTTTTCATATCGTTAGTTTTCTCGTAAGTATGAAGATACGACTATTTGTTACATCAGTGCATGTTGAGCGCCGTGTAGATGACCAATCCGGTAACGAAGAAGCTGATGAGCCACATGTTGATCACGTAAAGCGCCAAACTCTTG
>JBCNQO010000430.1:0-2921 GCA_039592825.1 Flavobacterium sp. | reverse complement strand
CTTATTTTTGGCTACAACACGCTTGTGCAACTTTCGGTAGCCCATTATTTTTGGGGAATAGTATGGCTTTTGGTCACGTGCTTCCTGTTGTTTTGCGCGATTAACGGAAGGCGTACCAGAAAAGCGAATGTCATCAAAAGAAACGATCTTATCTCGATGAAACTTACACGCGAGAATTCGTTTTACGGCGCATCGTATGTCGAAATCGAATATTCGTATTCGGGCGAAACCAAAGAAATGCACCTGGAATTTTTGGGATACGTGAAAAAAGGCGATCCGGGCACGCGTCACGCGATAAGGAATCTGGTAGAAGAACGTTGGCTCGTTCAGGAAGGCATTTCCAAATCTGGACTTCCGTATGAGTATTACAAGATTGAATTCATGGAACCTTTGGTCGAATTCTACGAACAGAATCCATTGCTTTTTGAAGGTTCGGAATTGGAAGAAGTCACGAAAGTTCAGGAAGAAATGCAGTTGGAATTCCCGAAGAGTTACCTCGAATATTTATCGGTTGGCGGCCAAAAAAATGCCGTGATGCGCGAACCTGTCGAGTTTTTTCAACTGTCGAAAGTAAAATCGAGAACAAAGGAACTTCGCAAGAAACTTATGGCTTTAGATCTCGAATTCGACCAAACGATTCCAATTGTAGCATTCGCGTTCAACGATGGGAAATATCTTTATTTCAGATTGGACGGTGGTTCAGACCCGAAAGTTTACGAAGTCATGGCCGACGAATCGTCCGAAAACGCTTTTGTGAAGGCCGAAATAGTCGCTTATGCTTTTTCTGACTATGTGTCCGAAAAATTAAAAAAGACGGCGGTTTAAGCCACCATGTTATCCATAAAATCGCGCAATTCGGCCGCTTGTTTAGACGACAATTTGCGGTTCCATTTTCCCAAAAGATAAAGTCCGAACCAAGTCGATGCTGTGGCGAACATCAGCAAAAGTTCGGTGCCGAAATCGCGTCCCGAATACCAATTGAAAGCCAGAGACGCGGCACTTAGGAAAAAAATGGCAAACGTGACAAGTCGCGCCACGAGAAGCGTCGCCCAAAGCACGGGGTTTTCTACGTATTGGCCTTTCACGAAAGTGGTTTCATTCTGTTCGCCTACTTCCAGATGCAAAAGAGGCGACCAAACTTCCTGTTTTTGTTCGCTCACCTCAATCCATATATGCTTGCCATTGTGCTTTACGATGTAGTCGGCATTTTGTTCCGATTCCAATTGTTCGCAAGCGCGTTTGATCTGCTCCGGCGTCTTGCCCGAAGGTTTCTTGAAATGGTCTGGATAAGTGGCGGGCGCTTTCATGGTCTTCCTCATTTACGTCATAACGGCAATGACAGATTTATTATTTGTTAAAGACGGTTAAACCTTTCCCAAAGAGACGAATTGGCAAAGGCGAAAAGAAAATGTACCTTTGCGCCATAATTCTGAAAGTATGGGTAATATCGTAGCGATTGTCGGAAGGCCGAACGTAGGAAAATCTACGCTCTTCAACCGCATGATCCAAAGAAGGGAAGCCATCGTAGATTCGGTTGCCGGGGTAACGCGCGACCGCAATTACGGCAAGAGCGAATGGAACGGAAAAGAGTTTTCGGTAATCGACACTGGCGGTTACGTGAAAGGTTCAGACGATATCTTCGAAGGCGAGATCCGCAAACAAGTTGAGCTAGCCATTGACGAAGCCGACGTGATCCTGTTCGTGGTAGACGTAGAGGAAGGCATCACGCCAATGGACGAAGAAGTGTCGAAACTGTTGCGCAAGGTCACAAAACCTGTGGTACTTGCCGTGAACAAGGTAGACAACGCCATGCGCGAGAAAGATGCTGTAGAGTTCTACAACCTTGGTCTTGGCGAGTACATCACTTTCGCTTCGACTTCGGGCAGCGGAACGGGCGAATTGCTCGACGCGATCATAGACGCTTTCCCAGAAAAATCAGAAGACGTTCAGGAAGATACCGAACTGCCACGTTTTTGCGTAGTAGGTCGTCCGAATGCGGGTAAATCGAGTATCATCAACGCCTTGATCGGCGAAGATCGCTATATCGTAACAGACATCGCCGGAACCACGCGCGATTCCATCGATACCAAATTCAACCGTTTCGGGTTCGACTTCAATCTTGTCGACACGGCCGGAATCCGCCGCAAGGCAAAAGTGAAAGAAGATCTGGAGTTTTACTCGGTAATGCGTTCAGTGCGAGCTATCGAGAACTCAGACGTTTGTATTCTCGTGATCGACGCCACAAGAGGTTTCGAAAGTCAGGACCAGAACATTTTCTGGCTGGCCGAAAAGAACCGCAAAGGAATCGTGATTCTCGTAAACAAATGGGATTTGGTAGAAAAAGACACCATGTCTACGCGCGATTACGAAGCCAAGATCCGCAAGGAAATTGAGCCGTTCACAGACGTGCCTATCATTTTTACGTCTGCCGTCACCAAACAAAGACTCTTGAAAGCGCTCGAAACTGCCGTTGGTGTGTTCGAAAGCCGCAAGCAAAGAATCCCGACCTCGAAATTCAACGAATATATGCTCAAGATCATCGAGCACATGCCACCACCAGCGCTAAAAGGCAAGTACGTCAAGATCAAATACTGCATGCAGTTGCCAACGCCAATGCCGCAATTCGTGTTTTTCGCCAATTTGCCGCAATACGTAAAAGATCCTTACAAGCGGTTCCTCGAGAACAAGATTCGAGAAAAGTGGGATTTTTCGGGTGTGCCGATCGATGTTTACATTCGAGAGAAATAATTTTAAAGCCGGGACATTGTTCCGGTTTTTTTTTGGGGCGCGCCGGCGGTTGGGATAATTTGGCTCCGAGCGCAGTCGAGGAGCCGCCGTCGGGCTGGTGAGAGTCGCTTTTTGGGCAAGGGATTTTCGGGTCTAAGGAACTGCCGTTGTTGCCCAAAAGAGCTTCAACAATC
>JBCNQO010000043.1:0-7991 GCA_039592825.1 Flavobacterium sp. | reverse complement strand
TTGGCGTCGCGGCATTGAACAGAATCGCGATTCCGTATCTCGTAAAAGGCAGTCACGTGGTCACGATCTCGAGTATGGGCGGCATTCAGGGCTCGCTCAAATTCGCCGGATTGGCCGCTTACAGTTCGAGCAAAGGCGCGGTAATCACGCTATCGGAACTTTTGGCCGAAGAATATAAGGAACAAGGTTTCGCTTTCAACGTTCTGGCGTTGGGATCGGTGCAAACAGAAATGCTGGCCGAAGCGTTTCCGGGTTACCAGGCGCCGTTGCAACCAAGCGAAATGGCCCAATATATAGCCGAATTCACACTAACGGGAAATAAATTCTACAACGGAAAAGTACTTCAGGTCGCCGCTACGACTCCATGAACGAAACCTTGCTCAAATACCTGCCAGAAGCGTCGGTAAAGCCGATTTACGAACTCATCGTTGCCAATGAAGTGCACCTGAAGATCGTGAACGAGCGCGTTACCCGTCACGGCGATTACAGAAAAGGCTATTCGGGCAAGCACGAGATCACGGTAAACGGCAGTTTGAACAAGTATAGGTTTTTGATGACATTGGTGCACGAGATCTCGCATCTGGTGGCTTTCGAAAAATACGGCCGAAATATCAAACCGCACGGCAACGAATGGAAGTCTACGTTTCAAAGGTTGATGGTGCCATTCATAAGACCCGAGATTTTTCCGGGTCATTTGTTGCCTTTGCTCGCGCGTCATTTCAAGAATCCTTCCGCAAGTAGCGATACAGATACGACTTTGTCGCTGGCGTTTAAGGAATACGACGAGAAAGAAGAAGGCAAGCACTATGTTTTCCAGTTGCCTTATGGCGCTTTGTTCAAGATCCACAACGGGAAAATCTTCCAGAAAGGCGCACTTCGCACCAAAAGATATGAATGCGTCGAGGTAAAATCGGGTAGGATGTACCTTTTCAACCCGAACGCCGAGGTGGAAATCTTACCACAATTGTTAAAGCAGGATTAAAAGATTTTGATTTTCTTGCGCCAATCAGAACCTTTAGGGTAGAAAAAATTGAGATGAACGAAAATTACTACGCAATATTGATGGCCGGCGGTGTCGGATCGCGCTTTTGGCCGGTTAGCACGGCCGAATTCCCAAAGCAGTTCCACGACATGCTCGGGTCGGGCGAAACCCTCATCCAAAAGACTTTTTCCCGATTGACGCAAATCATTCCGGCAGAAAATATCCTCATTCTCACCAACGAGCGCTACAACGATCTGGTGCTCGAACAATTGCCGCAAGTGAACCCGAACCAGATTCTGCTCGAGCCCGCCATGCGCAACACGGCTCCGTGCATTCTGTATGCTTCGCTCAAGATCCAGAAACAAAACCCAGATGCGTTGATCGTAGTGGCGCCGAGCGACCATTGGATCGAAGACGAATCGGCCTTTACAGAAAACCTGCAAAAGTGTTTCGACTATTGCAAAACCCACGACGCCTTGATGACGTTGGGAATCCAGCCGACTTTCCCGAATACGGGTTACGGTTATATCGAGTTCGATAAATCGGATGTTGAGGAAATAAAGAAAGTGCGCCAGTTTCGCGAGAAGCCAGATTATGAAACGGCAAAAGAGTTTCTCGAAAGCGGGAATTTCCTTTGGAACGGCGGTATTTTCATTTGGAGCGCCACGTCGGTCATAGACGCTTTCTCGAAGTTTCAACCCGCAATGCTGGCTTTGTTCCAAAGTGGTTACGACAGCTACAATACGTCACAAGAAAAAAACTTCATAGAAGAAAATTACGCCAAGGCAGACAACATTTCCATCGATTATGCCTTGATGGAAAACGCGCCCAACGTATTCGTGCTTCCGGCAAAATTCGACTGGAACGATTTGGGAACGTGGGGTTCGCTTCACGAAAAACTTCCGAAAGACCAAAGCAACAACGCGGTCGTGAACGCCAAAGTGATTCTTGAGAATGCCAACAACAACATCATCCGCTCAGACGCCGACAAGCTCATCATCGTAGACGGGCTCGATGATTTCATCATTGTAGATCGAGAAGGAATCTTGCTCATTTATCCGAAAAGCAAGGAACAAGACATCAAACGCATCACAGGTTTGGCGAGCGAATTATAAGTCATTTCCTGCATTTTTTTGTTTTTGCGCGCAACCTTTTGATTGGTTTTGTATCTTACAGGCAAGCCTAATCACATCCGCATGCGCGAACTTTACAACAACATCAGACTTTGTGTGCTGCTTTTTTTCTTGTGTCTTACTTCGGCATTTGCACAGCCCTCGAACTTCACTTTTTCGGTGACGCACACCAACGAAACCTGTACCGGAAACGGAACGATGCAGTTCTCTGTGCTTGGCACGGCTCCAGGCTCGACGATGCTTTACAGCTTGTATCTTCTGCCAAACACAACTACCCCGTTTACCGTGACGTCCCAAAACGGTTTTACAGGATTGACGGCCGGAAATTATCTTGTCGTGGCAACACAAACTTACAACGGCCAATCCGGAACACAGCAGCAAAACGTTACGATTGTCAACCAGATCGAGAATCTCGATTTTTCGGTGTCGCATGTGCCGGGACTTTGCAACGAGACCGCTGTGATCCAGGTGAATGTGGTTGCTGGTAACGCGTCCACTTTCGAGATTACGCAAGGCCCGCAGACATTCGCGCCCCAATCGGGCAATACTTTTCTGGTAAACCAAGGCGGCACGTATGTGGTAAAAGTCACCGATACTTGCGGAAACGCGATCGTCAAAACATACACTTTCGTACTTACGCCAACAACATCGCCAACATTTACTGCCAATGCCAATGTGCAGAATGTTGACTGTAATTCAATAGAAATCACCCAAATGTTCGAGACCAGTGGCGTTTTCGGGTATCCGGTTCAGGTTACCTATACCGTCAATATTCCAGGTCAGCCGGCACAGGTTTCGAATTACACGATAAACAATGGCGATCAGACAGTTCTTATGATTGTCGAAGACCTCACAGTCACTACTGGCCAAACGTATTCTTACGATTTTGAGGTCGTGGACGCCTGCGGAAATGTGTACACAGACAACGGAAGCGTCACCAATACCCCAATCGTTCCCATAGCGGTTCCCACATCGATGACCTGTGAGCTCACAGATTACATCATAGGTGCGGCTCTGACGGCCACTTTGACTGAAGCTCCGCAAACGTACACCACAAGTTTGCCGCAGGTGCTCGAAATGACGGCTCCGGGTTCCAACGCTTTTGAACTTTTAGGGCTTCCCGCCGGAGATTACCATGTTACAGGGCTTGACGTTTGCGGAGAACCTTACGACCTGTATTTTACCGTTAATCCGCCAGAAGGTGGCAATCCTACTGTAAATGTGCAATTGGGTTGTCTGGAAGGCGTTTCGTCGGTTTACATTCGCGCATTTCAGGGCATTGCCGATATTTCGATAATTTCGGCTCCGTCGTCTTACACTTTCCCGTTGCCGCAAAACGTGAATTTCGCGCTCGATTCGACTTTGAGTCTCAGACTGCCGAACTTGCCTGCTGGCGATTATATTTTCCATATCGTGAACACTTGCGGCGCGCAATGGGATTTTCCTGTAACGGTAGACGGATTGGCGTTTACCTCGAATGTGGCAGTGACCCAGCATTGTGGTGCGTTCGACGTCTCTATCACTTATTCAGACAACAGTTCGGGCGCCATATCGTTCTGGATCCAGAAATGGAATCCGATTACCAACAATTGGGTGCATCCGTTAACGGGAACAGCTTATTTGCCAAACACAGCGCCGAATACCGCAAACGCATTTTCGCTGCAAGCGGGTACGAATCTGAATTTGGGTTTCACCGGACATTTCAGGGTTTTTACCTTCCGGACGATGTATTCCGTTACAGACGATCGTTTCTGTCTCAATGTCCTCGAGGAATTCGATGTTTTACAGACGCCAGAAGTGGTCAACGCCTATAGTTTTTCTTGCAACAATGCCACATTCGACGTTATCGTGGAAGCCATTGGCGGAATAGCGCCTTTACAGTACGAGATTACGACTTTCAACACTGCTCCGTTTGTGGTCAACAACGGTACGTCCGAGATTTTTACCGGATTGCAGCCGGGCATCTACAATTTCCGGGTAACCGATTCCTGCGGAAATATCGTAAACAGGATTCTCGAAATTTCCGAGCCTTATGCCATGGCGATTTCCGGAACAGCTTCTTGTGAAGGCCAGCCTGCGACTTTGTCTGTTGGAGCGTACTCATTTCTGAATTATTCCTGGACGCATGCCGGAAACCCAACGGTGCTTTCCACATCGGCTACACTCGAGATTCCGTCATTGTCGGCTCAGGATTTGGGAACTTATTCCGTGCACATTTATACCGACAACCCGAATTCGTGTATCGATCTGACGCTTCAGTACAATTTGGATCAGATGACGCCAATTGCCAGAGCCGGCGCCGACAGCCAGCAATCGTACTGCGGCAATCAAGGCATTTTGGATCTTTCAACATTTTTGTCGGCCGATTTCCAGACGGGCGGAAGTTGGTCAGAACAAACCAGTTCGGGCAGTTTGACCGGGAATTCGTGGGATTCTTCAACAATCGCTCCCGGAACTTATACTTTCGTTTACACCAAAACGTCCACGTGTAGTCCAGACGACATTTCTGTTCACAGTTTTACGATCAATCCGACACCCGAAAATCCTGTTCCTTTCCTTGAGCAAGACGTTTGTCAGCAAGGCGATCTGAATCTTCTGGCCACGACGATAAGTGGCGCGACTTACCAATGGACGGGTCCGAACGGCTTCACTTCATCGGAACAAAACCCGATCATTGCAAACGCTACGTCGGCCAACAACGGCACTTATTCGGTTCAGGCTTTTGTGGGAAGTTGTGCATCTGAAATACAGACTGTAGAGGTCATAATCGGTCAATTGCCGCAATTCACTTTGGCGTCGGCTTGCTCGAACGACAGGATGATGCTCGAAGCCACGACGGTTTCCCAAGGCTATGCGGTTACGTATTCGTGGACTGGTCCGAACAATTTCCAATCGTATGAAAATCCTGTCGATATTTCCGGAAATGCTCCGGGCCAATATTCGCTTACGGTGACCAATGCCGCGGGTTGTTCTGAGACTTTTACCCAAAATGTGGCCGTGACTTTGTGTTCCATCCCAAAAGGCGTTTCTGCCAATTCCGACGGAATGAACGACACTTTCAACCTTTCGGGATTCGGTGAAAACCTCAATGTGAAGATCTTCAACCGCTACGGAATGGTGGTTTACGAGATGAATAATTACGTGAACCAATGGCACGGCCAATGCAAAGACGGCACTTTGTTGCCAAGCGCGACTTACTATTACTACATCCAGAATGAGTTGGGAGACGAGAAAACGGGTTGGGTTTACCTAATTCGCGATTAAGCCGATTCGCCTTTGTCTTCGCGAAGTTGCGCCTTTCGTACTTTCTTGAAAAGGTTGGACGAATACACGAAATCTACGATGGCCGCATTGTCGGTCTTGAAGATCTCTTTTTTCGTGCCTTCCCAAGCCAGCAAACCTTCTTTTAGGAAAACGATCTTTTCGCCAATTTCCATAACCGAGTTCATATCGTGCGTATTCACGACAGTCGTGATGCCGTATTCGTGCGTGATTTCCTGAATCAGGTTGTCGATTACCGTTGAGGTTTTCGGGTCAAGCCCGGAATTGGGCTCATCGCAAAAAAGATACTTCGGATTGTTCACGATGGCACGCGCAATAGCCACACGTTTCTGCATTCCACCCGAAATTTCCGATGGCTTTTTGTGGTGGGCGTCAATGAGATTTACACGAGCGATCACTTCGTCCACGCGGTCTTTGATCTCGCCTTTGGTTTTGGTCGAAAACATCCGCAAAGGAAAACCAACATTCTGTTCAACCGTCATACTGTCAAACAAAGCGCTTCCTTGAAAAACCATCCCGATTTCGGTGCGCAGATCGCGTTTCTCGTCTTCGGACATATCCCAATAGGCGCGTCCGTCGTACAAAATCTTGCCTTCGTCCGGACGATGGATTCCAAGCAAACTCTTGAGCAAAACAGTTTTTCCCGATCCCGATTGGCCAATGATAAGGTTGGTCTTCCCGGTTTCGAAAGTCGTCGAGATTCCTTTCAATACCGTGTGGTCGGCAAACGACTTGACTACGTTTTTGACTTCTATCATTTGCTCAAAAGTAATTGGGTTAGAAGATAGTTCGAGGTAATGATCATCACAGACGTCCAAACAAAAGACGTCGTACTGGCTTTTCCTACCTCGAGCGCGCCACCTTTCATGTAAAATCCGTGAAAAGACGGGATCGTGGCCAGCAAAATCGCGAACACGAAAGTCTTGATGAAAGCGTAAACGATGTGGAACGGGATAAATTCGGTCTGGATTCCCGAAACGAACTCGGCTGAACTCGCGAAACCGCCGTAAACCGCACCGATCCATCCGCCCAAAATGCCCAGAAACATTGAAAGCATGATCACGAAAGGATACAAAAGCAAGGCAATGATTTTAGGGAAAACCAGATAGTTGAGTGCGTTCACGCCCATAACTTCCAGTGCGTCGATCTGTTCGGTAACACGCATGGTTCCTATGCTCGAAGTGATGAATGACCCGACTTTACCGGCCATGATGATCGAGATGAACGTTGGAGCAAACTCTAGAATCACCGATTGTCTTGTGGCAAAACCGATGAGGTATTTCGGGATCAGAGGATTCGTAAGGTTCAAAGCGGTCTGGATCGAGACGACGCCACCCACGAAAAACGAAATGAAAGCCACGATTCCGAGCGAGCCAATGATTAGGTCGTCAATCTCTTTGAGGATAAGGCCTCGCATCACCGACGATTTGGTTGGTTTTCGGAAAACTTCCTTCACCATCAAAAAATATTTCCCGATTTGCGTGAGCCAGCGCGTTAAGATCATACACTTTAAATATGCGCTAAAATACGTATAAAAATGGGGTTGGACAATTTTTTGGGAAACGACCCGAACTGAACGAATTATCCTATATTGTGCGAAAAATAATACTAATGGGAAAAAAGTACTTTGTCTTCTTTTTGTTACTGTTTGCCGCGCTCGGTTTTTCGCAGAATCCGGCCGAGATCGATTTTACTTATGACCACAAAGATCACAAGCCGGAATTTTATTCGGCCGTACAGCAGATTTTGGTTCAGGCCGACGGAAAAATCATATTGGCGAATTACTTTTCTGTCGTTTTCAATGAATATGCAGTACCGAAAAGGCTCGTTCGGCTAAATCCGGATTTCACCGTTGATACTTCATTTCAGGAAGAACTTGGTCCGACAATAATCGATAACAGCATGGCGGGTCTGCAATCTACGGGGAAAATTCTGGTGTGTGGCACGGGCATGACAAAACCAGATGGTTCGCCGGCAGGAGCGATTGCACGCATAAACGCCAACGGCAGTTACGACGCAAGTTTCCAGGCGCCGTCTGGCCTTCACGATTTTTATTCGTTCAAAGTGCTGCCAGATGACAAGATCATTTATAGGGCTACAGATGTGGCGCTTATCAAGAAACTCAACGCAGATGGCTCGCAAGACAACACTTTTACGCCAATACCTTCAACTCCGTGGGATTATTTTATTCAACCCGATGGAAAAATAGTAGTGCCGAATAACGGGCAACTGAAGCGCTTTAATCCAGACGGTACACAAGACATGACTTTTCAGGTGAGTAGTTACGAAGCTTCGGTGCTTGATATTGCATTTCTCGACAACGGGAAACTGTTGCTCGCCGGTAGCTTCCCGGGAAAGGTCGCGCGTTTGAACGCAGATGGTACGCCAGATTCCTCTTTCACGCCGGTTGCGAACACGAGTACCTCCATTGCTTCATCGGTCTATGCTTTGCCGTCGGGGAAAATTCTGGTTGGCGGTTCCTTCAGTTCTTCCGATGGAACCGATATTAAAGCTTTGTTCGGACTAAATGAAGACGGTTCATTGGACACAGGTTTTCAGACAAAATTTAACATGAACGGAGTCTCTACGATAGC
>JBCNQO010000429.1:0-2928 GCA_039592825.1 Flavobacterium sp. | reverse complement strand
AACGCGAAGACCTTATCGTGAGTTTGGTAGGCTTGTTCGTCGTGGTTTTGGGATTGATTTTGATCGGCCAATTGATCCTCGCCAGAAATCTTTCCCGAAGACTTTGGATGCCGTTCTACCAAACGCTTTCGGCCATTGAACGCTTTGAGATCGACAAGAAGAATTTTCCGGTTTTGAGACGTAACAGCATCGAGGAATTCACGCGACTCAACACGGCAATCAACCGACTCGTGCAAAAAAACCTGATCATTTACGCCAACCAATCCGAGTTTATCGAAAACGCGGCCCACGAACTGCAAACGCCGCTCGCGATCTTCAAAGGCCAGGTCGACAATCTGTTGCAATCGGAAGATCTTACCGAAAGTCAGGCCAATCGTTTGGGCAATATGCTGGAAGCGACCGAACGTCTGATAAAGCTCAACAAAAACCTGCTTCTGCTCTCTAAACTCGACCAACAGGTTTTGCCCACCGAAAACCTTAAGTTGTCCGAAGCCGTCCGCAAACACGCGATTTTCTTTTCGGAACAAGCCGAAAGTTCCCAAATCGGGTTTCGTGTGGAATGCCGTGGCGACCGCGAAATGCAGGTGAATCCAGAAATGATGGAAGTCGTGCTCAACAATCTGTTCAACAACGCGATCCGTCACAACCACAAAGGTGGCGAAGTTGTCGTGACTTTAGACCAGAATTTCCTGCAAATTGCCAATACTGGATTGCCCGAAAAACTCAACCGCGACCTAATCTTCGAGCGATTCGCCAAAGGTCGCAGCGATTTGGCCGGCAGCGGACTCGGCTTGGCCATCGTAGAAAAGATCGCGTCGGGCTGCGGCTGGGGTTTGTTTTACGATTTTGTCGACGGCATGCACTGTTTCCGGATCGTGTTCTAAATCCAAAAATCATCCCAAATGAGAAAAATTGTCTTTTTACTTTTCGTGTTTTTGGCCAATTTCGTTCAGGCGCAATCCGATACATATAAAGTGTATACTTTGCCGGTTGTCACGAAAATCGTCAATGATTTCGAACAGATTCTTTCAGACGAAGAAGAAAATCAGCTCACGGCGATGCTTCAGGAATACGAACAGAAAACCACGAACCAGATTGTTGTCGTCACGGTTTCTTCGATTGATCCGTTTGAGAATATTTTCGATTTTTCGCTAAAACTCGCCCAAAGAGTAAAGTCCGGAATCGCAGGAAAAGACAACGGAATTTTGATCGTCGTAAGCAAAAAAAGACGAGAGATACAAATCCAGAACGGCGACGGAATCGTGGCAAAACTTACAGACGAGGAAACGAAAGCCATTATTTACGAAGCGATAATTCCCGAATTCAAGAAAGGCGATTATTTCTCGGGACTTAAAATCGGAATTGAAAAAATAGCGTCAGAACTGGATTGAACAACCTAAATATTTGTAGTGATGAGAAATTTTGCTGTGATTTTTGTGGTTTTCCTTATCGGATGTTCGTTCGTGCAAAGTCAGAAAACGCCCGACAAGACGACTGAAGTGCTAATGTCGCCCAATGACGGCGCCATTTTCAATCACGACCATTCCCAAACGATGTCGGTTGCGGCCAAAGATATTTACAAGTACAAGATTTTCGAATCTTTGGACGATGCTTTGAAAAATCCAGATGAGGTTTTTCGGCTTTATCTGACTTCGCAATCACTCACAAAAGTGCCCGAATCGATCCGGAAGTTCAAAAACCTAAAGCAGCTCGATTTGTCTTTCAACAAAATATCCGAATTGCCCACTTGGCTTCCGGAACTCCAGAACCTGATCGATCTGGATCTTTCCTGGAACAAATTCACGCAATTTCCGTCCGCGATTCTCGAACTCAAAAACCTCACGCATCTTTCGGTCGAGCTCAACAAAATTCCAGAGTTGCCACAGAATATCGATCGTTTGGAAAATCTCGTCGAGCTCAAACTCAACAACAATCCGCTTGCGACTTTGCCCGAATCAATTGGGAATTTGGGTCAATTGCACATGCTCGAAGCTTATTCCTGCAAACTTGCGAACTTGCCCGAAACCATTGCGAATTGCGCGAATCTGGTCACTTTGAACGTTTCCTGGAACAAGTTGAAAGTAATTCCGAAGTCTGTTACGAAACTGCCCAAATTGACCTGGCTTTATTTCAACGACAATCAAGTCGCGACTTTGCCCGAAGGCTTTGGCAATCTTGAAAATCTGGTTTATCTCGGATTCGAAAAAAATCAGATCAAGTCGTTGCCAGACGATATCGCGAACCTCAAGAAATTATACGTGCTCAATGCAAATGAGAACTTCCTCGAGACTTTGCCCGAATCTTTTTACGGAATGAAATGGTTGGGCGACCTGCATTTTGAAAAGAACAGATTGTCGGCCGAAACCAAAAAAAGATTAGAGGCGACTTTCTCGGAAATCCCGTTATATCTGTGATTTCGCGAATTTCATCCGATCAATCCAAAGCCAGCACATAGCCCAAATTAAAGTAAGGAAGCAGTTCTTTGTTCAAATCGGAATACATCAAACTCGCTTCGATCGGCCCCAGAAAAGTCTTGTAACCGGCCGTGAACGAAAATCCTGTTCCATGCGACGGGTCGCGCACTTCGAGATTGCTGTCGATAAAATCGTGGTACAAAGTATTGGCTTTCGCGACCAGAAAAAGATTGCTCACCACATTGTATTGAAACCCGATTTGGGCGCTCACGACACTAGATGAAAAAATCGCGCTTTCTGGCAATCCGGCAAACGTAATTTGGTTTCTTATCACGTTCGTGAGGCCGCCAATCATGAAGTCGTTCAGCAAAATCTGTTTGTAGCCCAAGTTCATTCCAGATTGCACATTTACCATAAAAGCGTGTTTGCCAACGGGAAAATATTGGTCAAAAGAAAACTTGATCTGGCCGTAAGGACTCGTGTCGAAATAAGGCGCAGTCTCGTCCGCAATCAC
>JBCNQO010000428.1:0-2932 GCA_039592825.1 Flavobacterium sp. | reverse complement strand
CAAACAAAATAAACATAGAACTAAATGAAAAAAATAGCGCTGGCACTGGCTTTTGTGGCTTCTTTGTGGAGCTTTGACGCCGCTGCCCAATCGAAATCAAAGGCGAATCCTATCAAGGTCGCGATTGACCTTAACGGTGTAAAAGACGACAAGGTTCCGGTTACGGTTTCTGCTCCTTCGATTGCGTCGGACAAGATCGTTTACCACATCCCGAAAACCGTTCCGGGTACATATTCTACAGACGATTACGGGAAATTCGTAGACGATTTCAAGGCTTATGACGCCAAAGGAAAAGAGCTTGTCGTGGCCAAAACAGACGACAATTCGTGGGAAATCACGGGTGCGAAAAAACTTGCGAAAGTATCTTATTGGGTGAATGACACTTACGATATCGAAGACACGCACAAGGTATTTTCTCCTGCCGGAACGAACATCGACGCCGGGAAGAATTTCATGCTGAACATGCACGGATTCGTGGGCTATTTCCAAGACAAAGGACAATTGCCTTACCAGATCTCGATCACGCATCCGGCCGATCTTTGGGGCGCGACTTCACTAACTGACACAGACGCGTCGAACACGAAAGACGTTTTTGAATACAGCCGTTATTTCGAGGTTGGCGATCACCCAATCATGTACTCGAAGCCGAATTCGGTGACTTTCAAGGTAGACGATATGGACATCGTTTTGGCGATCTATTCCCCGAACGGCGCTTTTGACGCGAAAGATATCGCTCCTGAAATGGAGAAAATGATGAAGGCGCAAAAGGCGTTTTTGGGTCCTATCAACTCTACTAAAAAGTACGCGATCATCCTTTACCTTTCGGACATGATGAAAGCCGACGCTCACGGTTTTGGCGCTTTGGAGCACAACACTTCTACAACTGTGGTTTTCCCTGAGCAAATGCCAAAAGACCAATTGCTTCCGGCTTTGGTCGACACGGTTTCTCACGAGTTTTTCCACATCGTGACTCCATTGACGATTCACGCGGACCAGATCCAGTTCTTCGATTATGCTGCTCCGAAAATGTCTGAACACCTTTGGATGTACGAAGGCGTTACCGAGTATTTCGCGAACCTTTTCCAGGTGAACCAAGGCTTGATCGACGAAGCGGAATTCTACGACAGAATGGCCGGAAAGATCAAAAATGCTTCGAGAATGAACGATACGATGTCGTTTACCGAAATGAGCTCGAACGTGCTTGTGGATCCTTACAAGGCGCAATACGTGAACGTTTACGAGAAAGGCGCGCTTATTGGGATGTGCATCGACATCATCATTCGCGAGAAAAGCAACGGAGAACGCGGCATTCTTGATTTGATGAAGAAATTGTCCAAAGAATACGGCATGGAGAAATCGTTCAAGGACGCCGATCTTTTCCCGAAAATCGTGTCTTTGACTTATCCGGAAGTGGGCGATTTCCTGAACAAATACGTAAAAGGAACGACTCCGATCAATTATGACGATTATTTCGCAAAAGTCGGTGTTTCAAAAGAAACCAAAAAAGTGCCTGGAAATGTTTTCATCAAAGGTCAAACACCTTATGTTCAGGTTGATCCTGACACGAAAGCGATTAGCGTAGTTCCTGGAATCGAGCTCAACGACTTCTGGAAAACCCTTGGCCTTAAAGGCGGAGACGTGATTTCTGAGGTGAACGGAAAAGCTTACAACCTCGACAACATCTACGACCTTGTCATGGGAAGCCAGGCCTGGAAAGAAGGTGACGATATCACGATCAAATACAAGCGCGACGGAAAGGACGCTACTGCCAAAGGCAAAGTGAAATTGTCTTATGAAGACGCGACTGGTTACGCCGTGACCGATCACAGCAAAGACAAGCTTAGAGAGGCTTGGTTGAAGAAGTAATTTCAGACTTTTGAAATAGATCCGCGAACGGGCTTTCCTGCTTCGCGGATTTTTTTATTTTTGCGCACCAACGTTTTACACATGAAAAAATCACTGGCGGCATTGTTCGCACTTACGATACTCGCCTCTTGTTCCAAAGAGGAGAAAAAAGGCAACCTCGAGATTTCGGGAAACATCAAAGGATTGAACAAAGGAACGCTTTATCTCAAGCAGGTTCAGGACACGGTTTTGGTGAACATCGATACGATCGTCATTGACGGGAAGTCCGATTTCAAGACGGCTGTCGACATCAAGGAACCAGAAGTGCTTTATTTGTTTTTGGACCGAGGCGAAACAGCTTCGATAGACAACAGTTTGCCGTTCTTTGCCGAAGCGGGCAAAATGACGATTGACACCGATTTGGAGACTTTTTACGCCAAAGCCAAAATCACGGGATCGGAAAACCAGAAACTGCTTGACGAGTACAAAGCAGTGAAGGCGCGTTTTATCGATCAGGAAATGGAAATCAAGGTGAAAGACATGGAAGCTTCGATCAAGAAGAAAGAATTGCCGGCAACCGAACTCGCCAAGTATGAAAGCGCCTTGAAACGCCGCTATCTTTACACTGCTAATTTCGCCGTGAGCCACAAGGACAAAGAAATTGCACCTTATGTAATCGTGGCCGAAACGCCAAACCTCGGGCTTCCTTTCATGAAACAGGTTTTGGATGCGCTCACGCCAAAAGTGGCCGAATCCAAATACGGGAAAATCCTGAAGCAGCTTTATGAGGAACGACTTAAGTTGGAAACGCCTGTCGCTTCGAGATAACACAAAAAACGCCGTTCTTTCCGAACGGCGTTTTTTGTTTAGAGCCAAGAGTCAAGATTTCTCTCGATGCCGACACACTAACCCGATCTTGCTTCGATACATTGTCAGGTTTTTTTGGACAATAAAGATAGTTAAGGAAAGTTAAGGCACTTCGCTTTTGTTTTACGAACACTTCCTGCTTAGTTCTATAAACGAAAAAACCACCCCGATTGGAGTGGTTTTTTTAATGAGCCGATAGAGGGACTCGAACCCACGACCT
>JBCNQO010000427.1:0-2947 GCA_039592825.1 Flavobacterium sp. | reverse complement strand
CGCGGTCAAATTGCATACCTTCCACAACGTCCACGTAAGTGTCAGTTCCTTTGGCTTCCTCAACCGTGATTACGCCTTCTTTTCCTACTTTTCCGAAAGCTGTCGCGATCAATTCACCGATCTTGTCGTCGTTGTTGGCCGAAATCGAGGCCACTTGCTTGATCTTGTCATTGTCGCTTCCGACTTCTTTCGACTGGTTAGCCAAGTCTGAAACGATTGCCGTAACGGCTTTGTCGATGCCGCGTTTCAAGTCCATCGGATTCGCTCCGGCGGCTACGTTTTTCAAACCTTCTTTTACGATAGCTTGTGCCAAAACGGTAGCTGTAGTCGTTCCGTCACCGGCCAAATCATTGGTTTTGGAAGCGACTTCCTTCACCATTTGGGCGCCCATGTTCTCAAGCGTGTCTTTGAGCTCGATTTCTTTAGCTACCGAAACACCGTCTTTAGTAACGGTTGGTGCGCCAAAAGATTTGCTGATGATCACATTACGACCTTTTGGGCCAAGTGTAACTTTTACTGCATTTGCCAATGCGTCCACGCCGCGTTTGAGGCCGTCGCGTGCTTCTATGTCGAATTTAATGTCTTTTGCCATTGTTTATTTGCTTTAAGCTTTAGGCAATAAGCCGTAAGCCTTATGTGAGTTGATAAATAGTGCTTAGATAATCGCGAAAATCTCGTACTCGCGCATGATCAGGTAATCTTTTCCTTCGAATTTGAGTTCGGTTCCGGCAGAGCGTCCGTACAAAACAGTGTCGCCTACTTTTACCGTCATTTCGTGCTCGCTCGTGCCTTTGCCCACTGCGACGACAGTTCCTTTTTGCGGTTTTTCTTTTGCCGTGTCCGGAATGAAGATTCCAGAAGCCGTCTGGGTTTCGGCTGCAACGGGCTCGATCAGTACGCGATCTGCAAGCGGTTGGATATTCAAAGCCATGTTATATCGTATTTAGATTATTAAAATTTGTTTGCCATTAGTCGAAAAATGTGCCATGCGTTCAAACCTGACACTTTTTCCTAAAAAAAATGCCAGCGTTTGACAGGCTGGCACTTCAAATATAGTAAAAACTATAAGATTATTTGGCAGAGTCGGCAGGTGTTGCAGGAGCCGGTGTCGCAGCAGCCGGAGTTGCCGGTGCAGGACTGGCCGCTTTAGGAGCTGCAGTCTCGGTGTTTTTCAAAAGCGAATTGTTGTCTGCCATAGACCCGTTGAAGCTCATGCTCGAAAGGATGATCAACACGATCAAAACGGTAGCCAACGTCCAGGTACTTTTGTCCAGGAAATCGTTCGTCTTTTGAACGCCACCCAACATCTGGGCACCACCGATAGAAGATGACAAACCGCCGCCTTTAGGGTTTTGTACCATAATCACAACGATCAGCAAAAAGCAAACGATCGTGATCAATACAAGGAAAATAGTGAAATTAGCCATTTTAAAACTTATTATTTTGTTGTAAACTTTTGATATCTAAAATTCGGTCTGCAAAGAAACTGTTTTTTTCCGGATATTTCAAAATTAAAATTTCGTATGCCTGAATTGCCTTGTCGTACTTCTTTTGCTCGAGGTAAACACGTGCCAAAGTCTCGGTCATGAGGTAGGAATTGTCGGCTTGGGACGGCTCAAAAATAAACGTCGGAGCCTTGGTTTCGGGCGTGATTTTAGGAATTTTTGGATTCGACTCGATGAATTTGTCGATCAGCTCATTTTTTTTTTGCCGCTCCGAATCATCTTCCGAAGCGTCATTTTCAGGATCATCCTGAATCTCTTCGGGCACTTCGGGAATCGCTTCGTCTTCGCGAACTATAGGCTGGAACTTCGACAATTGCAGCCATTCGTGAAAAGAATGCGTTTCTCCAGTCGAGAAGTCGAGCGGTTTTCCTATCTCGAGTTTTTCCTCGGTTTCCGATTGTTTTTCTTCGACGAATTCTGGAATTTCTGGCGTTTGGATTTCCGGTTCCGATTCAACTTCGGATTGGGCAAGAACTTCTTCAACACTAGAAACATTCAGGCTTTTGGCGTATTGTTCGGCTTCTTTTATCGAATCCATGACCGATTTGGTTGCAGCGTCGTAAGCCGGAACTTCGGTTTGGTTTTCGGATGTTTCTTCTGATTCGAATTCCGGTTCTTCGTCAAATTCCTGTTCTGTTTCGATTTCCGACTCAAAATCGGTTTCTTCTGATTCCAATTCAGATGCGACTTCCGGTTCGGTTTCCACCGCAACTTCCGAAGCGAAATCGGGCTCAAAGTCGGCTTGCGTTTCGGCAACGGACGCAATCTCGTTTTCAAACACTTCTTCGTCGGAAATGATTTGAGGTTGAATTTCGGAAATTGCGTCAGACGTTACATCCGATGCGGTTTCAGTCGAAACTTCCGACTCAAGATCGGTCGGAACTTCTGGAGCAAAATGCGTTTCAGCAACTGTTTCCACATCTGCTTGAGCCACAAAATCGTGAGACAATTCCTTTGTTTCTACTTCAGAGTCGGCAATTTCAGACGCTTTTTCGGCTTCGGAAACAACTTCATTATGATGTAAATCCTGAGCCAATTCGTCGGCCGGAACGAATTCCGTATCGAGACTCGCCCTTAAACTTTCGTCTAAAGTAAGTTCTTCCGGATGCAACTCTTCTGAAGTCTGTGAAACCTCAATCTCGAGCAAATCCTGGTGTTTTTTCTGGAAAGCGTCACGATCGACCGACACGAAACTGTCCGAAGTGATAAAGTCGAAAAGGACGCTTCTGTCTGTCGTGAAAGCCGCGGCAACCTTGAGTGCATAATTGTACCGGAAACTGTCTTCGTTGTACAAACCTTTTAGTCGCAAGGCGCGCGCGCTCTGGAAATACGGGAATTCGGAGACGATCTTGTCGAGCTCGTCTGTGCTTTTTTCGTTCACCGTTTCTGGGTGATTGAGCAGATATGTGAATTCCGGTACGTTCAAAGTTTGGTTTTAGAGG
>JBCNQO010000426.1:0-2956 GCA_039592825.1 Flavobacterium sp. | reverse complement strand
AAGAAAGGCTTTAATGTCATCTAGACGGTTACAGAATTATGTGCGAAAGTGGTCATATTGCCATTTTACTGATAAATTTCTGTAATTTTATGTGCTAGAAAACTTATGGAAAATCCCTCATTTTTCCCGTCGGAAATAATTTTGGAAAACGATCGCGTTCTGTTGCGTCCGTTGGAATTTTCTCACGTAAATCACTTGCTTTACTTATCCGAAAACGAGCCCGAACTCTGGAAATACTCACTGATGCAAGCCAGCGGCGGACGTGAAAATCTCGAAAATTACATCGCATCGGCACTGTCCGCGAAGGCTAAAGGGATTGAATTCCCGTTTTTGGTGTTCGACAAATTGACCAACCGCTACGCCGGAAGCACGCGTTTTTACGACATCAACCTGCCTCAAAAGTCGCTTCAACTCGGCTATACCTGGTACGGAAAAGACTTTCACGGAACTGGTCTGAACAAACACTGCAAGTTCCTTTTACTGCAATTCGTGTTTGAGGAATTGGGCATGGAACGCGTCGAATTCCGGGCTGATGCATCTAACGAAAGAAGTATTGCCGCCATGAAAAGCATCGGTTGTATTGTCGAGGGAATTCTCAGAAACCATCAATTCCGCACAGACAGATCGAGACGCGACAGCATCGTTTTGAGCATACTGAAAAACGAGTGGTTTTCATCTGTGAAAGCCAATCTTGAATCAAGGCTCGGGTAGCAGTTGGGCTTTGTTGCGTTCGATGAAATTGTAGCCCAAATCGACGGTCTTGGACGTTCCATCGGTGAACAGGAATTTGTAGAAACGCCCGTCTGTGGTGATTTTCAAGTCGTTCTTTTTGTTTGGATTCGGTATTTCGTGAAATTGAAATCAATCGCCGAAACCTCACAAACAGACTCGAACTTTTCTTTGTATTCGGTGGCGTTCTCGATTCGGTGCCGATTGTTGTATCGGGAAAAGCTTCGAATCGTATCTTTGAAAAAAATATCCCATGGAACTGAATCCCAAAAAAGGAATCGCGAATTTGTTGTTCGGAATGAAGCAATCGGACGTTGAGAAATTGATTGGAAAACCCGATCTCGAGTTCAAGGACGACGACGGCAACGAGATTTGCGTGTACAATGGGCTAAAGTTGCGGCTTACTTTTTACGAAGACGAAGGTTTCCGTTTCGGCTACATCATTTCGTCGCATCCGGAAGTATCGCTTTACGGCAAACCAGTCATCGGGCAAACCGTAGAAAGCGTGAAAGCCGATCTTCCGAAAGCGTTCAAAACCTGGGAAAACGAACGCTTCGACCTGGCCACGAATCATTTCAACGAAGCCAATTGGCTGATTCTTCAGGAAGAGTTCGGACAGATCGCAAAAGTGGAAATGGGCGCGGTTTTTAACGACAAAGATGAAGTGGAATGGGCTTTTAAATAAGCCGACACTTTTCCAACAGTACTTTTCACAAACAAAAAAATCCGGCCAACAAGACCGGATTTTTTATTTGTGATAAAGCGATATCAAGGCTTTTTCTCTGTCATCTCGATTTCGAAGATGATGTTCGCGTTCGGTGGAATCACGCCGCCTGCGCCTCTTTCGCCATAGCCCAATTTCGATGGGATAAATGCGATGAGTCTGTCGCCGAAGCCCATTTTTTCAAGCGCTTCGATAAAGCCCGGAATCAAGCCCGATTTGCTTCCGGCCGTGAACGGGAACGGATCATAACCGTGTTGCGCCGCGCGAGTCGCGTCGTATCTGCCATATTCTTTCGCAACGGATTCGAAGTTGGTATCGAAAAGCGATCCGTCTTCGAGATAGCCTGCGTAGGAAACGCCAACTTGTGTTCCGTCTGCTGGTTTTACGCCAGTTCCGTTTTTGATGATTTTGTATTGCAAGCCCGTATCAGAAGTGGTCGCCGTGGCGCGAAGTCCGTCCAGATAAGCCTTTTTCTTACCTTTTGATGCTGCTTCGGCTTCTGTCTTCTGTTTTTCTTCGGCCGCTTTGTTGGCAAAGTAATCCCCGAAAATTTTGGCCGCATCGAATTTTTTAGCCTCTTTTCCTTTGCGGATAATCGTCACCTTTTTGATCTCGTCGTTTTGTGCGATGGCATTCACCACGTCCTGACCCGTTACCACGTGTCCGAAAACGGTGTGTTTCCCATTTAGCCAAGGTGTTTCTTTGTGCGTGATGAAAAACTGGCTGCCGTTCGTGGCCGGACCTGAGTTGGCCATAGACAAAATTCCAGGTCCGACGTGTTTAAGGTCGGACACGATCTCGTCCTTGAATTTGTAACCTGGGTCGCCGCTTCCGTTGCCCAGCGGGTCACCGCCCTGAATCATGAAATCGGCAATTACGCGGTGGAATTTTAGCCCGTCGTAGAACTTTTTGCCTTTGTATTGGGCAGCCACCATAGGGTTGTTTCCTTCGGCCAAAGACACGAAGTTCGCCACCGTGATAGGGGTTTTCTTGTATTCGAGCTGCAACACGATCTTGCCTTTGGTGGTTTCCATTTCGGCAAAAATTCCCTCGTCAGACGCGGCCGCTTTGGTTGCAGCAGCTTTTGTGGCCTTCGGTTTTACCGGAGCCGGTTTGTTTTGTGCCTGCAATGTCGCGACAGACAAACACAGGAAAAGCATCGCTTTCAGTTTCATTTTCTGGTTTTTTATGGAATTATTTTGGTTCGGATTTGTTCGGTTCGAATTTCAGCAGTTCGATCTCGAAAAGCAGGTTGGCATTTGGCGGAATCACGCCACCGGCTCCGGCAGCGCCATAAGCCATAGCAGACGGAATGTACACCAAAGCCACGTCTCCGTAAGACATTTGCGACATCGCTTCCTTGAAACCGGGAATCAATTGCCCTTGCGGCCCGTAAACGAAGCGCGCCGGAAGATAACCGCCGCGTTGTTCGCGAACCTGGTCGTATTTGCCGAAATCCTGGGAGATTTTCATGATGTTCGAGTCAAAAAGCATCCCGTTTTC
>JBCNQO010000425.1:0-2961 GCA_039592825.1 Flavobacterium sp. | reverse complement strand
CGCATCGAGTAGTCTTTCGATCCGAAAACGTTCACCTGACCAACACCTTTCACACGCTGTAGTTGCGGAACAAGGTTAATCTTGGCGTAGTTCTGCACGAAAGTTCCGTCGTATTCCGGGTTTTTAGAGAACATCGCAAGGAACATCAACGCACTCGTTTGCGACTTGAATGTGGTTACACCGGTTTGCACAACGGCTTGCGGAAGCTTGCTCGTGGCACGTGAAACGCGGTTCTGAACGTTTACCGCAGCGATATCAGGGTTGATTCCGAGTTCGAAGAAAACCGTGATCTTGGCCGATCCGTCGTTTGCGGCAGACGAGGTCATGTAAGTCATGCCTTCAACCCCGTTGATTTCTTCCTCAAGCGGAATCACTACGGAATTCAAGACCGTTTCGGCGTTCGCACCCGTGTAAGTCGCGGTTACCTGAACCGTTGGAGGCGCGATTTCCGGATATTGCTCCACCGGAAGTGAAAGCAGTCCCAAAACCCCAAGAATGGTGATGATTATGGAAATTACGGTCGATAGTACCGGCCGTTGTATGAATGTCTTTAACATGGGGTCGAATTATTTTTTTGCTGTTGCTTTTGACGAATCTTGAGCCGGTTGTTCGGCCGTTTGAGGAGTCGCGCCTTTTGGTTGCGGTGCGATCTGCATGTCGTCTTTCATTTTGGATGCGCCTTCGATCACGATGGTTTCTCCTTCTTCAAGTCCGCCGACTACGATGAAGTTCAGGCCAGAAACGCCGTTTGTCGTGATGATTTTCGACTTGACTTTGTTGCCTTCTCCAACAACATAGACCATCTGTTTGCCTTGCATATCCAAAACCGCGTTCTGTGGCACGAGGATCGCACTTTTCACTTCTACCGGAATTCTCACTATTCCCGTTCCGCCGCTTCTCAGGATCGCCTGCGGATTCGCGAATTCGGCACGGAATTGCGTCGTTCCCGTTTCCGGATCGGCTTGACCGTTTACTGTCTCGATCTTTCCTTTTACGTCGTATTCCGAATTATCGGCCAAAAGCAACGAAACCTGTGGCACGTTCTTGAGTTTGGCAGCCAATGATTCGCCTTTGAACGTTTTGGCGAAATCGATCATCTGCTTTTCGTTCAACGAGAAATAAGCGCGCATCACTCGGGTATCAGACACTGTCGTAAGCGGTTCTGTCGTCGTTGTTCCTACCAAAGCGCCTTCTTTGAACGGCAAGCTTCCGATAAAACCGTCAACCGGAGAAACGATCGTTCCGTAGCCGATGTTCGCCGCGACACTTCCGTAAGCGCTTTTCGCCTGAGCCAATTTGGCCTTGGCCGTCTCAAGCTGCACCGGACTGATGATGTTTCTATCCACAAGCGGCTTCAAACGATCCACCTCGACCTGAGCCGCATTCACGTTGGCTTTTGCCGCCGCCGCGTCCTGGTTCAAAGTATTCGTCTCAATCTTGAAAAGCAATTGGCCTTTGCGGACTTGTTGCCCTTCGTCTACGTAAATCTTCTGGATAAACCCATTCACTTTCGCGCGGATTTCCACATTTTGTCGGCCTTCGAGATTGGCCGTGTATTCCTGGTAGACCGTCGCGTCCTGTTTGGCGACTTTCTCTACAGGAAACGGCATCGGGCCTTGCGGCTGTTGTGCCTGCTCTTCTTTCTTGCCGCACGAGGCCAGCAAAACAGAAGCTATGATGAAACTGAAGATGTGGTTGGTTTTCATGTGTGTATTTAGATTATTTCTTGTTGTTTTTTTGTTCTATCTGACGGAAGCGTTCCACCGTTTTATGCAGCAATTCCTCAACTTTCAACACGTGACCTTTGTAGGCTTTGATGTTCTCGATGTCGTTCAGGTCGTCTTCTTTTAAAGATTTCTCCCGATAATTCAGCATTCGGTCTATTAGCTTTTTCTCGAACTGCAACATGCGTTGGTAACTGTCGAGACGTTCGCTGAAAGGTGCCGGTTTGTAGTACTTTTTTCGGTCGCCGGGAAGCGTGATGTAAGTGATCTTGCCGAGTTTTACCAAAAGATTGACCGCGGTAGAAACCGAACTCTTGCTCGCTCCGGTAATTTCTACCAGATGTTCGAAAGTAAAACCAGATTCCTGAGCGTCTACGATAAGTGTTCCGAGGATGCGCGAAGCTAGCGGTGGCAAATGGTACTGCGTCTCGAAGTGGACGCCGAACAGCTCGATAAGTTCTTCCTTTTCTTTTTGGATATCCATTTTCGCGTGAAAAATTGACCCCAAAGGTAGTTTTGGTTCGGCTCTTACCGAACTAACCGAACTTAATTTTGTGTTAATCTTACGAAATCGATTTCTTAGGATATTCTAATCTCAGTGTTTACCGATTGACCTTTGAAAGCCAATCCTTTACGCCCGACCGAAGTTTGTCGGACAATTCTTTCGCGTGACCAATGTTAAGGATTTCGACGATCTTTCTTCCGTCGGGATAATCTTTTCCGACAAGACCGATTTCGGGATCAATAGAATTTCCCGTTGGAAAAACGATAAGGATTCTGCCGCGGTGCAGATTGATCACGGCCAAATCACGCTTGTATTCCTTGGCGTCGAATTCTGCCATTTCACCATTGAAGTAAAAGGCGGGCGAATTCCATTTGATGTGTTCGGAAATCTCTTTATCGGAAGTCAGGAAAAGCTCGCGCAAAAAGCTTACGACTTCTCGCGAAGTCGCGTCCAGAGCCAAAATGTATTGCTCGACTTTGCCCGAATCCGATTCAGAAGATTTACTCATGGCTAGTTAATGACTTCCATGTTCACGCGAATGAACCCGTGATTTTTGTTGTCCGTAATCGACATAAACGCGCGCTTGCTCAAATCGAGTTCGCGACCTCTTTTGAATGGTCCGCGATCGTTTACCGTAACGACCACAGATTCGCCGTTTTTTACGTTCGTGACGCGCAATTTGGTTCCGAAAGGCAACTTTCTGTGAGCCGCCGTCAAATTGCTCTGCTGCAA
>JBCNQO010000424.1:0-2962 GCA_039592825.1 Flavobacterium sp. | reverse complement strand
AGTAGGAGTAAGGCCAAAGGTCAGAAATCCATTCGAACTTATGTTGACCGGATTGTACGCAGTTTCCCTAAAATAGAAAGTAAAAGGCAAAGTCACTGCCGTTACGTTGTCGTCCCAACCGTTTGTGAATATTGTAGTTCCGCCAGTAATTTGAGAATAAGTTCCCGCATTTTGCGTAAACCCATAATTGGCAACGGTAGTCTGCGCCTTAACACCAAAAGTGATCAGCAGCAAAAAGAGCAAAAGGCAAATCTTTTGTGTCATTCCGCGTCTTTCGGGTCGTTCATTTTCATCTGGAATGAGGTAATTCTGTTTCATTGTTTGTTGATTTACGGTTGTTGTTTTTCTTGATTGATTATCAACGACAAAGGTATTTCGGCACAAAACCGCAATCGATTTTTTTGGACGATTGACGCCAAAATCCGATGAATGGTCCAAAGTGCGAAGTATCTTGTATGAAAATCGCTTCAAGACTTGCTAAAGCCTTGATTTTGCTAGCGTTAACAGGTGTAGTTCGTCGGATTTTCCGCACCGTTCAAGGAGCAGAAAATCACAAACGGTGAAGTGGTAGATGGTTTTTGGGGCGTGAACTGATCACGGTGCGAATTTATCTAACAAAACAAGGCGAGTAAATCCCCATTTTTAGGGATTTTTCTATTTTTGGGAACGATTCTCAAAATATGTACAAAAGGCTGTTTTTCGCGATATTGCTGTTTCCGGTTTTGGGGATTTCCCAATCGGGAATCGAGAAAGCGCGAAAGGCGTTCGCCGAAAAGAACTATCCCGAAGCCCGAGTTTCCTATCTTGAGATCTATAAGTCCGATGCTGACAATCTGGAAGTTATAGAACGTTTGGGCGATTTGTGCAGTTATTCCAAAAATTGGAAACAAGCGTCGGTTTATTACGACAAATTCCGAAAGCTCAGTCCGAAATCGGCTCAAGCCCATTACAAATACGGCGGAAGTCTGGCCATGATCGCATCCGAAAGCAAATGGAAAGCATTGGGATTGATTGGCGATATGGAAGAATCGTTCGAAAAAGCCATCGCACTCAACCCAAAACACGTAGAAGCGCGCTGGGCATTGGTAGAATTCTACTTGCAATTGCCGGGAATTTTAGGAGGAAGCGAACAAAAAGCCAACAAATACGCCAACGAACTGTCGCCACTTTCGCCCGTGGATCACTATCTTGCAAAAGGCCGGATCGAGGAATATTTCGAGCGATACGAATCGGCAGAAAAGTATTACAGGAAAGCTCATGCGATAGGAAAATCTGAAGTAACGTCGAAGAAACTGGCGTCGGTCAAAGTGAAAATCGAGAGCCAAGAATCAAGAACCAAGAATCAAGATTGATCGCCAAGCGAAAATTATCAATTATCAATTATCCATTATCAATTATCCATTATCAACTAAAAATATGCGTACCCATTTCATAGCCATAGGCGGAAGCGCCATGCACAACCTAGCTCTGGCCTTGCACTCCAAAGGCTACAAAGTAACCGGAAGCGACGATGCGATTTTCGAGCCGTCTCGCACCAGGTTAGACAACAAAGGGCTTTTACCGGCCGAGATGGGCTGGTTTCCCGAGAAAATTACGGCCGATATCGATGCTGTCATTTTGGGGATGCACGCCAAACAAGACAATCCGGAGTTGAAAAAGGCTCAGGAATTGGGACTCAAAATTTATTCGTATCCCGAATTTTTGTACGAACAATCGAAGCGCAAAACCCGCGTGGTCATTGGCGGTTCTCACGGAAAGACTACGATTACGTCTATGATTCTTCACGTGATGAATTACCACGACAGAGCCGTCGATTACATGGTTGGCGCGCAGTTGGAAGGTTTTGACACGATGGTGCATTTGACCGATGATAACGACTTTATTGTTCTGGAAGGTGACGAATATCTGTCCTCGCCCGAAGATCTGCGTCCGAAGTTCCATTTGTACCATCCGAACATCGCTTTGATTTCGGGAATCGCGTGGGATCATATCAACGTTTTCCCGACGTTCGAGAATTATGTCGAACAGTTCGAGATCTTTATCCAAAAAATCACCAACGGCGGCATTCTTGTGTATAATTCGGAAGATCCGGAAGTGAAAAAAGTGTCCGAAGCGGCCACGAATCCGATAAGGAAAATCGCCTACGAAACGCCCGAGTATTCGGTAGAAAACGGCCAAACGCTGTTGCAGACGCCAGAAGGCCCAATGCCGATAGAAGTTTTCGGGAAACACAACCTGAACAATCTCGCGGGCGCCAAATGGATCTGCCAGGCAATGGGCGTCGACGAAGCCGAATTCTACGAAGCGATCGCCACGTTCAAAGGCGCGAGCAAACGACTCGAGAAAATTGCGGAGAACACCAAAAACGTTGCCTACAAAGACTTCGCGCATTCGCCAAGCAAAGTTGCCGCGACCACGAAAGCTGTGAAAGAGCAATATCCGAAGAGAACTTTGGTGACTTGCCTCGAACTTCACACTTACAGCTCGCTCAACCCGGAATTTTTGTCGCAATACGAAGGCGCGCTCGATGCGGCAGACGTCGCGGTCGTGTTCTATTCGCCCGAAGCAGTGAAGATCAAACGCCTTGAGGAAATCACGTCAGAACAGATTGCACAGGCTTTCAAGCGCGATGATCTTATTATTTACACGAACCCCGAAGCGTTCAAGGAGTATCTTTTCCACCTCAAATTCGACACCGAAGGCATCGCGTTGTTGCTCATGAGTTCGGGCAATTACGGCGGATTGAACTTCGACGAGATCAAGACTTTAATCTGATTTTTGACAGATGGACGAATCTGAAAAAGCGATTTTCGAAAATTCCGAAGCTTTGGTCAACTGGACTTATCCCGGAGCGACTTTGTACATAAACCTCCTGAAAGTAAAACTCCGTAAGGAACGTCACTCATTAATTGTCTGTGAACCGCCGCTTCAAGTGCTTTTCTGATTTCAGGAATGCTTGTTT
>JBCNQO010000423.1:0-2964 GCA_039592825.1 Flavobacterium sp. | reverse complement strand
AATTGGTGCGAAAGATCAGAAGCCGTTTCCGCGCGCATCTCATTACGACCAAAGAAACCGTTCCGACGATCATAAAAAACAAAGCCGCAGGAATCACTTCGGCCTACGGACTCGTTTCGGACCAATCGCCAAAAGCTTCGAGCATTTCGCATTGGACCAATTTTATGGGAATGGACACGCCGGTTCACATTGGGGCCGAAATGCTGGCCAAGCGCTACGACATGATCGTGATGAACCTCAAAGTCGATAAAATCAAACGCGGACATTACCAGGCAACCTTTGAACTCATGGCCGAAAATCCTCGCGAAGTGCCGAATTTCGGGCTTACGGACGATTTTATGAAACGCCTTGAAAGCCAGATAAAAAAAGCGCCCGAACTGTACTTATGGACGCACAAACGCTGGAAACACCGTCGCGAATCGGCTGTTAAATAAGGAAACGCATTTGTTTCGCTCACAAAAAATCCGTTATTTAGACCAAATGAAAAATCAGTCTTGCTTTATGGCCGCTACTTGTTGCAACTGTTGTTGTAATGCGTTGGCGCGTCGTGTCGGGTAAGGCTTTGGTATAACTTTTAATCAAGTGCGGCTATCCTGATTCGGGTAGCCGCTTTTTTTGTTTATGGAACACGCAAATTATCTGGCTTTCGCCATTCCGGGCTTTTTCATCTTTTTGTACATCGAGTACAGGATCGCGAAATTCAGGAAAAGGAAATTGTTTCACTTCGAGAGTTCGGTCACGAACCTGAGCATCGGAATTGCCGAAAGATTGCTGAATTTATTTATTTCGGCGAGCTTTTACGAGCTTTTCGTGTATGTGTACCAAAATTACGCTTTGTTCCGGATTCCAACCGATTGGTACATCTGGATAGGACTTTTGCTCGCTACTGATTTCGTCTGGTATTGGTACCACAGGCTTGGGCACGAAGTCAACATTCTGTGGGCCGCGCATATCGTGCACCACCAAAGCGAGGAATTCAATCTCACGGTTTCGGCCAGGATCACGACTTTTCAGGCGATCATCCGCGGGTTTTTCTGGTGTGCGCTCCCTTTTTTGGGATTCGATCCGACAATGGTCATGATCGTTTTGGTCGTACACGGCGCTTATTCGTTTTTTACGCACACGCAATTGGTCGGGAAACTCGGCTGGATCGAACATATTCTGGTTACGCCTTCGATTCATGGTGTCCATCACGCGTCCGACGAGAAATACCTCGACAAGAATTACGGGGACGTTTTCGTGTTTTGGGATAAAATGTTCGGAACCTATATCCGCGAAGACGAAAAACCCACTTACGGACTCACGCATCCCTTGAAAAGCCACAGTTTTTTATGGCAACATTTTCACTACTATTTGGAGATTTACGAGGCTTGCAAACGCGCCAAAGGTTTCGGGAACAAACTCAGGATCGTCTTCGGAAGTCCGGCTTTGCTCGATCAGGACATTCGTCCAACGCTGGAAAAGACGTTCATTCCAGATCGAAAGGAACATTGGCATTGCCGTTTCCGTTTCCGGAATTACCTTTACGCGCAACTCGCGATCTGCGTGGCCATCCTGACTTTGTTTACGGCTTATTTCGCTTCCGCGGATGCTTTCACTACGACCTTTTGCGTGACTTTCATCCTGATTACGCTCATCAACTGTGGTGCGCTTCTGGAGCAAAGACGCTGGATCTATTACCTCGAGTACATCCGTGTGATGCTTGTCGTGGCTTACGCGTCTTACTGGCTTGATTCGACTTTGGTTTTCGTAACCTCGGCGGCGGTTTTCGTGATTGTCAACTACGCTTTCGAGCTGGACAAATGGTACGAAAAACACGTGCTGCTTTACGACGAGGCCAAGGTCAAAGCGTAAACCAGTCGTTTATCATTTCGGATTCGTTGCGCTTGGCGTTCTTGTGAACAAATTCGTTCGATTTCGGATCGTAATTGTAGTCTTTCGCCCATTCCTCGTGGTTTTGCGCCAACTCGCGAATGCTTTGGCAAACGAAAGCGATCTCGGAATTTGTCGTAGTCGGATGGATCGACATGCGGATCCATCCCGGTTTTTCGAGCAGTTCGCCACACGAAATCCTGTCGGTGAGATAATGCGAAGTTTCCTGGTCAACGTGCAGCAAATAGTGTCCGTACGTTCCGGCACAACTGCATCCGCCACGCGTCTGTATCCCAAAACGGTCGTTCAGTAATTTGACGCCAAGATTGAAGTGCAATTTGTCGATGTAGAACGAGATCACGCCCAAACGTTTCTTGTGCTGACCCGCGAGAATGTTCAGGTTCGGGATTGAGTCGAACTGCGAAAACACGTAATCGACAAGTTCTTCCTCACGCTCGAGAATGTTCGCGACGCCCATTTGTTCCTTGAGCTTGATGGCCAAAGCCGTTTTTATCGTCTGAAGGAAACCCGGCGTGCCACCGTCTTCGCGTTCCTCGATGTTATCGATGTATTTGTGCTCGCCCCAAGGATTCGTCCAGCTCACGGTGCCGCCGCCCGGATGGTCGGGAACGAGATTCTTGTACAGTTTTTTGTTGAAGACCAGAACGCCCGAAGTTCCAGGTCCGCCAAGGAATTTATGGGGCGAGAAGAAAATGGCGTCGAGATGGCATTCTTCATCTTTCGGATGCATATCGATCTCGACATAAGGTCCGGAGCAAGCGAAATCGACGAAACACAAACCGTTGTTCCTGTGCATCAATCGCGCGATTTCGTAGTAAGGCGTCTTGATTCCCGTCACGTTCGAGCACGAAGTCACAGAGGCGATCTTGAGCTGTCTATCTTTATATTGCGAAAGCAGATTTTCGAAAGTTTCCAGACAGAACAAGCCTTTCGGGCAAGCCGGAACGACCACCACTTCGGCAATCGTCTCAAGCCACGACGTCTGGTTGGAATGATGTTCCATATGGGAAACGAAAACTACTGGACGATTCTCGTTTGGAATCTTGGTGAATTGTTTGAGGTTTTCTGGAA
>JBCNQO010000422.1:0-2970 GCA_039592825.1 Flavobacterium sp. | reverse complement strand
CACAGATCAAACTGTCCGAAATCGCGATCGGAATCGGGCCTTTCGTGATTGCGCCCGCAGTTGAGCGCAAGATCGGCTTGTCTGGACTGTCCGAACTTTCGCTTTGCCCAACCGATTGGAAAAGTGCGTATTGGGCGAGAGAAAAAGGCTTGTACGAGAACGTGTACAAAAACACCGATGTGCTGGACGAAGCGCTCGAGAGTTTCGCTAAAAATCTGGCCACTTATAACCCGGATGCGCTCGCCCAGATGAAAAAAGCGTTCTGGCACGACACCGACCATTGGCAAACGTTGCTGTATGAACGCGCCGCGATTTCGGGCAACCTCGTGCTTTCAGACTTTACCAAAAACGCGCTCAACCAGTTCAAGAAGAAGTAAGTTTTTTAGAAGCTGAAACCCGCTACCCGCTTTTAGCTTTTGCCAAAAATAAAAGGTTTGCTACCAAAACCCGCGAGCTTCTTTCAGTCGCTGCGGCTTTTGGGCAAACCTAATTATTTTTCGGCAAAAGGCTAGCCGCTTGTATCGGGGCTAGGGTTTCGGTGCAAATACAAAAAATCCAAATTCCTCCCGAAGCTTCGGGACCAAATTCCAAGTACCGAGCAACGCTAACTGGCCAAAAGCACTGACACAACGATTGAATAGCATTCGTAAATTCGTGGCTTTACCTTTCCAGAATCCGCGAGAATCCTTTAATCCGCGGCCAAAAAAAATTCGCAACGCCAGTTCGCAAAAGAATCGGTTTGGTCAAAAAATCTTGCCGCGGATTAGCAGATTAGAAGGATTCTGTTCCAAATAGAAAATTGGCCACGACCCGATCGAAGGGAACTGGCGAAGCAATTCACGAATGAGTTGGATTCATTACCTGAATACGTGAGTTGACCGAAGTAGTCCGAATTAAAAAGAAAAAAGAACTTCACAGCTAACTCGTATTTTCAACTCCGATAAAACGTACAAAACTGGCTCACAATGAATTCCCAAAACACCACTCTAATCCTGAAAAAAATGTAAATTCGCAACCTATGAAAGAACGCGATTTTCAGGAAATCAACGCCTTGCTGGCGAGTCCCAAAAACATAGTGATAATCCCGCACCGCAGCCCAGACGGAGACGCAATGGGCTCTACGCTCGGGCTGTATCATTTCCTAAAGAAACTCGGCCAGAATCCAACTGTGGTTTCCCCTAACGAATTCCCAGATTTTTTGGCCTGGCTTCCGGCTTCCGAAACCGTGAAAATTTTCGAGAAAGACAAGGAATCGGTTACCGAAATCCTAGAAAAAGCCGAAATCGTGTTCACGCTAGACTTCAACGCTTTGCACAGAACAGGCGAAATGGAGCACACTTTGGCGCGATTGAACGCTTTGTTCATCATGATCGACCACCACCAAAAACCAGATTCGTACTCAAAATACACGTTTTCTGATCCGGCTTATGGCTCAACTTGCGAGATGATTTACGATTTCATCGAAGGTCTGGACAAGAGCGATTTGCTAGACAAGACCATCGCTACCTGCATTTACTGTGGAATAATGACCGATTCGGGCTCTTTCCGATTCCCGTCCACCACAAGCAAAACGCACAGGATCGTGGCCAACCTTATCGACCTTGGCGTCGAAAACGGACAGATCCACAACGCGGTTTACGACAGCACTACTTACAACAGTTTGCAATTGTTGGGACGAGCGCTTCAGAACCTCAAGATCGTCCCAAACAAAAAAACGAGCTACTCGAAACTTTCGGCTGCCGAACTCGAGGAATTCGGATATGTAAAAGGCGACACAGAAGGCATCGTAAACTATGGTTTGAGCCTCAAAGGCGTCGTGTTTACGGCAATTTTCATCGAACACAAAGACGAGAACATCATCAAGATCTCTTTCCGTTCTAAAGGCGATTTCGACGTGAACCAATTCGCCCGCGATCACTTCAACGGCGGCGGACACATCAACGCGGCCGGCGGGAAATCGTTTGCCACGCTTGAGGAAACCGTGCATAAGTTCGAAGGTTTGATTTCCCAACTCTCAATCTAAAGCCATGAAAAACTACAAAATAGCGCTGTTGCTCCTACTTTCGGTATTTGCCGCTTGCTGCAGCCAACAACAGGCCAGACGTCCGGTGTCGAATTCTTCGGGCACTTTCATGAAAGAATCGGCAGAACGCAACAAAAAGCTTATTGCCGGAGAAGAAGACAAGATCGATTCGATCATCAAAAGCGAGCCGAACGCCAAATACGTCGGGTCTAAAAAAGGCTATTGGTACACTTACATCAAGCAAAGTACCACTACAGATACGATCCGTCCCAAAAAAGGCGACATCGCTTTCTTCAAGTACGAGCTCAAGGATCTTAACGGAAACGTGATCTATTCGGAACTCGAATTGCGTCCGCAGGAATACCATGTGGATAAAGAACAGAAAATCATGATGGGATTGCGCCACGGCATCAAACTCATGAAAAAAGACGAAACCGTGAAGTTCCTTATCCCGTCTCACATGGCTTACGGCTACCACGGCGACAACAGACGCATCGGACACAACCAGCCTGTAATTTGTACGGTTACGCTAACCGACATCAAACCCGAAAACCAAACGACTACCGAATAAATGAAAAAACTGTTTTTGGCGCTTTTCGCAATTTCGCTTTCGCTGACTTCTTGCAAAGACGAGAAAAGCAACCTTTCAGACGGGCTTTACGCCGAAATCGAAACCAACAAAGGCAAAATCCTGTGTGAGCTCGAGTACCAGAAAACACCTGTAACAGTGGCAAATTTCGTGTCTTTGGCCGAAGGGAAAAACCCGTTTTGTTCTGCCGAATTCAAAGGAAAACCGTTCTACGACGGACTCACCTTTCACCGCGTGATTTCCGACTTTATGATTCAGGGAGGCGATCCTTTGGGGAATGGCTCTGGCGGACCTGGCTACAAATTCACGGACGAATTCACCGATTTGTCGCACGACCGCGCCGGAATACTTTCTATGG
>JBCNQO010000421.1:0-2971 GCA_039592825.1 Flavobacterium sp. | reverse complement strand
TGCACTTTGTACTCCGGCACTAAGTCCAAAATTAACCTTTTTTTCCATTCGCCTCATTTCTTATCTTTGCCCAAACTTGAATTTTAGATGAGTCTTAAACAATACCTCACCAGCCGCGTTTTCGCCTTGCAGATGCTGGCCGCCTTAGTGATTCTTTTCGTTCTTGGTTATTTGCTGATGCATTGGCTCACCTTTACCACAGACCACGGAAACGAGATCACGGTTCCCGATTTGAGAAAACTCACCGAGGCTCAGGTAGAGGAGAAACTCGACGCGGCAAATCTCGATTACGTGATTCTGGACAGCGTCGACTTCGTGAAAGACTATCCGAAACAAAGCGTGGTTACGCAAGATCCGGCTCCGGGCACGAAAGTCAAGGAAGACCGAAAAATCTACCTCAAGATCAATTCGTCTGGATTTACATCCATGAAAATGCCCGATCTTATCGAGAAAACATACCGTCAGGCTATCCCGACTTTGACTGCACTTGGCCTTGTGGAAGGAAAAATTACCTACAAACCTTATTTGGGTAAAGACATGGTTCTGGAAATGTGGGTGAACGGCAAAAAGATGAAACCGGGCGACAAGGTCTGGAAATCGTCTAAAGTAGATTTGGTTCTGGGCGACGGAAAAGTCGGTTTTGAGGAACCGGACGAAGAAGCCGACAGCACCAAAACCGAAACGCCAGCTACCGACAACTAATGGTGACAAACGAAGATTTCGACCTCGAAAGCCAGGAGGAAAACCAGGAACTTTTTGAACATTTCAGATTCGACGTGCCAAAAGGACAAGCTTTGGTGCGCATCGACAAATACCTTACGGGACTTATCCCGAATGCCACGCGCAACAAGGTTCAGAACGCGGCCGATAATGGCGATATTTATGTGAACGACATTCCCGTAAAGTCGAATTACCGCGTAAAACCGGGAGACGTTTTGAGGGTTTTGCTCGCGCATCCGCCTTTCGAGAACCGCATCGATCCCGAAAATATCCCGCTGGACATCGTTTACGAAGACGATTCGTTAATCGTGCTGAACAAACCCGCCGGACTCGTGGTGCATCCCGGACACGGCAATTATACGGGCACTTTGGTGAACGCTTTGGTTTATCATTTTCAGCATTTGCCGATGAATTCGAGCAATCGCCCCGGTTTGGTTCACCGCATCGACAAAGACACTTCGGGGCTTTTGGTCGTGGCCAAAACCGATCACGCGCTTGCCAATCTCGCGGCCCAATTCGAGTTCAAGACTTCCGAACGCGAATATGTGGCTTTGGTTTGGGGAAATGTGAAAGAAGATTCGGGTACGATTGAAGGAAATATCTCGCGTCACACGCGCGATCGCATGCAAATGGCGGTTTTCGATTCAGAAGACATCGGGAAACCGGCCGTGACGCATTACAAAGTTCTCGAGCGTTTGGGCTATGTGACTTTGGTTTCCTGTAAGTTGGAAACCGGCCGAACGCACCAGATCCGCGTGCACATGAAACACATAGGACACACGCTTTTCAACGACGAACGTTACGGTGGCGCCCAAATTCTAAAGGGAACGACTTTCACCAAATACAAACAATTCGTCGAAAATTGTTTCAAGGTTTGCCCCCGTCAGGCGCTGCATGCCAAAACGCTTGGTTTCAAGCATCCGGTAACGGGCGAGATGATGCGTTTCGACTCGCCAATGCCAGCCGATATGCAGGCTTTGATCGAGAAATGGCGCACTTATTCTGCTGCCGCGAAAACCGATTTCGAGGACGAGGAAGACTGATTTCACATATTATTTTTGAACTGTTAACGGCATTAAGACCATTGAGGTTTTGTTTGTTGTTGCGCTTCCGCGGATAAATGAAAAATCTGTCATTCGGCCGACGATGACTATTTGCCAAAATCATTTTTAACAGTGAATTTTGGGGTGAAGTTTTTTTTGCCGCGGATTAGCGGATTACAAGGATTTGCATCGGCTTAGAACCCATACAGATCTTAAAAATCCGCTAATCCGCGGCAAAAAATAAAAAGTCAGATCGGAAAAATTCAAGTTGACATCTGACACCGCACTATCTTTACGAAAAACACCGGCCATGAAATATTTACTATTGCTAACGGTATTCATGTCATTCGCGTCAAAAGCCCAAAAAGTGGAATTTCTCGAAAAAGCCGACACGATCCAGAAACCCGAATACCAGATCTTCATCTACATAGACGACAAAACCGATTTGTCTGGCGTGGTTTACGTAGGGAAAATCAAGGCAAGCGGCCAACTCAAAGACGTTTCAAGTCTTTTCAACAGCATAAAAACGAGTGCGCAGAAAGTAGGAGCGACGGCGTTCAAATTCGAGAGTTTCCGGAAAACCGATGCCGAAAATGGTGAATTGGTCTTATCGGTTTACTTTGTGGAAGGCGAGTTTTTCGACCGGAATTTCCTGAACATTCCAGCCAACAAAATCTTCATCTTCGGAAGTCCGGATTTAACCGAAAACAAATCCCAAGGCTATAAACTCGACGGCAAAAAGTACGAGATAGAAAGCGGGAAATTCCAGCAATTCGACATTCCAGAAAACAAGGAAATCAAGGTCGTGAAAGGCGGATTCACAGGAATGGCGATTTGGGTAAAGCGCAAGGAATCGGGCTACTCGTCTTTTTTCGGATTCTCGGGAATTGGCGTAAACCAGGTCGGAATCACTCCTGGCGGCGGTGGCGGAATTAGCATCAACACGGGAACGATCCACAAACTCGAACCGAATCTGGCTTTGGCTTTGCTGCGAATTTACTCCGAGAAAAAGTAGCTGTTTTTCTACGAAAAATCAATTCTTGTTGTTGCAAATCTTTTAGCTGGAGTTCTTCAACAGCGAATCTCCTAACACAAATTTTCAACCGCGAATTCGCGAATTCCATCTTCTGGTACGAAAGTTTAATTCGCGAATTCGCGGTTTAAAAAAAAATTACGAGTAACTGAATTAGAGTCAAAAGAAATCGATG
>JBCNQO010000420.1:0-2995 GCA_039592825.1 Flavobacterium sp. | reverse complement strand
CACTCAACATTGTCGTCACCGCAGACCACGTCCCTATGGCTCTGCCGCGTTCTTTCTCGTCTATCGAAGACGAGATCAGCGAAAGGCTTCCGGGAATCATGAGTGCCGCACCGATTCCCTGCAAAGCGCGGAAAGCGATCAGGAAACCGACGTTCGGCGAAAATCCGCACAAGACCGATCCGATTATAAAAATCAAGATCCCGATCATGAACACTTTCTTTCGACCGTTGGAATCGCCCAAAGCGCCTCCCACGAGCACCAAAGACGCGAGAATCAGCAAATACGAATTGAGTACCCAAAAGAGTTCGGCGCTTGAAGCTCTCAATTTTTCCTGTAAAGACGGCAGCACCACATTGAGCGCGCTTCCGTCGATGAACGCCATACCCGAGGCCATGATCGTCGCGACCATAAGCCAATTTCCGTCGGCACTTTTTAGGGAAACCGTTGCCATATTATTGTTTTTTGACCTGGAGCAAATCTGAAATCGAGGAAACGCCCAGCTCTTTCGCGTGCTTTTTGCGCATCATGAGCACATAAGCGTTATTGAAACCGATGGGTTTGAGCCATTTCAACCGATAGCGTGAGTGGAATTCCCGGCTCACGAAACCGTACACGTCGTTTTTGTCCTTGATGAGACGGTTCACCGTTTGTTCGTTGGGCTGGAGCAACACCAGAAAACCCGTTCCCGTATATTCCGGATACAGGTCGATCTGGTTGTTCACCAGTGCATCGAAACAGATTTTTGTGCCGCCTAATCCGGTTTTGGTCGCCACGTCAAGGTTCGTATTTCCTCTTATCAGCATCGCGTACATCGCGCTCAGAATGTACTGTTCCCCGAAAATCTTCGAACCGATGACGATTTTCCCTCTCGGATTCGGTCGCGGCGCTTTCCACAAACCTTGCGATTCCAGGAATTCTTTTGCGATTGCCTCGGGATTCTGGTGCAGATGGTCGGCCTTGTAATTGAGATTGGTCATGATCGAATCATTGATACGACCCGACAATAAGTTGAGCGCGGCTTCCACCTCCGGATATTTCTCGAGCATTTCCTCGCGAACCACGGGCGCGGCGTAGTAAGGCGGAAAAATGCTTTTGTCGTCTTTGAGCGCCACGAGATCGAATGCCTTGATGCGGCCATCTGTGCTGTAACCGCTTATCACGTCAAGCTTTTTCTCGTACAATGCCTTGTACATCATGGCATCGTCAATGACAACCGTTCGCATGTCGAAGCCGTATTTTTGCTGCAGTCCCAGAAAACCGTCCTGCCTGCCGATGAATTCAGGCGTGAATCCGGCCAATAGGCTTTTGTCTTCTACCGTGCGAAAAGCGAAAACCGTAGAAAGTCCAATTAATACGGCAGGAAATGCAAGTAACACTTTACGAACCTTCGCGAGGTTCACTTTCTGTAATCGCGCCAAAAGGAAGTCGAGTGCGATGGCCAACAAAGCGGCCGGAATCGCTCCCGCCAGGATCATATTGGTGTTGTTGAGCGAAATGCCACCGAAGATAAATTCACCCAGACCGCCCGCGGCAATGTAAGCGGCAAGAGTCGCTACGCCCACATTTATCGTGGTCGCTGTTCTGATGCCGCCCATAATCACAGGAAAAGCCAAAGGAATCTCCACTTTGAAAAGCGACTGGAGCGAGTTCATTCCCATACCGGTCGCGGCTTCCTTAACATCGGCATCTACGCCTATAATTCCTATGTAACTATTTCGCACGATCGGCAGAAGCGCATAAAGGAACAAAGCGAAAATGGCGGGTTTCGGGCCAATTCCCAGAATCGGGATCAAAAAACCAAGTAGCGCCATGCTTGGAATCGTCTGCAGGATTCCCGTAATGTTCAATACTGCAGGAGCGATCTTTGTTTTTCGCGCAATAAAGATTCCAAGTGGAACTCCCACAACCACAGCAATCAGCAGAGAGAAAAGCGTGAGCCCAAGGTGCTGCAAGGTTTGCTCGCCCAATTTTGCCCATTGGCTCGAGACGAATTCCCAAAAAGTGTCAGGTTCCTGCATCGGTTTTGGCTTTGTGGTTGGCAAATGCTTTTAGCAGATCGGATAGCGAAATCACCTTCAACGCGCTCTCGTGCCTTATGGCAATACGTCTCTGCGAATCGTTTTTGTCTTCGAAAAGTTCAAGAGCCGAAGCGACCGAAACATCAGAAGAAATCGCCTCTATATTTTTATCTTCTTGATTGTCGACAGATTCAAGATACGTCCAGATGTCACTGCAACGCGTCACGATCAGCAACAATTGAAGGTAAGCATTGGACAAGAAATCTCTCACGAAATCATTAGCGGGTTCGAACAAAAGCTCTTTTGGTGATCCTATCTGAACGATACCGCCTTTGTGCATCAGGCAAATCCTGTCGGCGATCTCGAAAGCTTCCTGAACATCGTGCGTGACCATCACGACAGTTTTATCCTTGAATTCGCCCAGTGCCATAAATTCTTTCCGGATCGCCTTTCTCGTGATGGTGTCGAGCGCGCTGAAAGGTTCGTCCATGAGCAGTATCGGTGGATCGGCTGCCAATGCGCGTGCAAGATTCACGCGTTGTGCCTCGCCTCCACTCAATTCCTTCGGATAGGCCGAGAGGTGCTTTTTGGGCAAATGGAATTTTTCGAGCAAGGATTTGGCTCTATCTTCGGTTTTATTTTTTTCCCAACCGAGCAGATTCGGAACCACGCCAATGTTTTCCATCACGGTAAAATGCGGAAAAAGACTGTTGCGTTGCAGCACGTAACCGATATTTCTCCTGAGTTTTTCAGACGGTTGGTCTTGGATGTTTACGCCATCGATAGAAATCGTTCCGCCGGAAACGCTTATCAGCTTGTTGAGCATCTTCAAAGTCGTGGTTTTCCCGCAACCGCTCACGCCCAGCAAAATGAGCTTTTCGCCTTTGTTTACGGTAAACGAAACGTCGTTGACAGCCCTATTTTTCCCAAAGGATTTGCTGACGTTTTTTACCTCGATCATACTTTTTTGGGTTTTT
>JBCNQO010000042.1:0-8088 GCA_039592825.1 Flavobacterium sp. | reverse complement strand
CAAAACCCAAAATCGCCGATTATCCTTTTACGACGTTGAAACCCAATTTGGGTATCGTGGCTTACCGCGATTTTCAGTCGTTCGTGATTGCCGACATTCCCGGAATCATCGAGGGCGCGGCCGAAGGAAAAGGTTTGGGACACTACTTTTTGCGCCACATTGAACGCAACTCGACTTTGTTGTTCTTGGTTCCGGCAGATGCCAAAGACATCAAGGAAGAATACGGCATCTTACTCAACGAGCTCGAGAAGTACAACCCCGAAATGCTAGACAAGGAACGCCTTTTGGTCATCTCCAAAACCGATATGCTAGACGACGAACTCAAAGCCGAAATGAAGAAAGAACTCGAAAAATCGCTCAAGGGCGTGCCTTTCATGTTCATTTCTTCGGTTGCCCAACAAGGTTTGGTCGAGTTGAAGGACAAGCTTTGGCAGATGCTGAATAATTGATTTTAGATTACAGATTTTAGATATAAAAAGACCGTCATTGTTTGACGGTCTTTTTTTTTTTTTTAATTACCACAGGCGCTCATTGCTGCTGCATAAAGTTGGGCTCGGACTTCCCTGATCGTTTGAGCAATTACAAAGCAATTGTTTTGTACGGTTATCGTGACCGTTATGGTAGAAGGACCGCAAGATAGTGTCAGGTGAATGGAAATCTCCTGTTGACACGCGGAGTTACCGTTGTCTAAGGTGGTTCCTCCATACTGCTTGGCTGCATCGGCAATTAGAGCATCTGCTTTGGAATCGAGCTCGGCGAAACTTTTGAATTTGTATTCCTGGAAGTTTTTCCCGGTCTTGATCGTAAGAATCGCCGATTCCGATTTTTGGGCATTTCCTGTACAAACAAATAATAATGTGGCGAATAGACTGAATAAAAGTGTTTTCATGGCGTATAAATAAAAAGGTTGTGAGGTAAAAAGGTCTAGCGTTTAGTTTAGGCGACCCGAAAGCCGCCCGTGACAACTACAACTAACTATCAACTCATGGTGGACATTGCCGCTTCGTAAAGTTGTGCCCGAAGTCGTTTCGTGGCGGAAACAACATTGGCGCAACTCGTAGTTACAGATCCCGATACGCTTACAGAGGCGATTCCCACACTAACTGTGATTGTCACGGTCACGGTAACCTGGCAAGAACCACCCGGATCTAGAGAACCTTGGTAAACGCGAGCCTGGTCCGAAATAAGGGCGTCGGCTTTGGCATCGAGGTCTTTAAATGAAGTGAATTTGAAATCTGTGACGGTTTTTCCTGTGGTGATCTTGAGCGTGGCGCTCTCGGTTTTTCCATCGGATTTGGTTTGGGCATTTCCCGTACAAACAAAAAGCAACATGGCGAACATACTTAATACAAAAGTTTTCATAAGGCGTATAAATTAAAATTGGTTTCGGTTTGTGGACTTACTCCTGGCCGCATACAAACCTTCACTACGGCAAAGAGGCATTTTACTCCAGGCTTTGGGCAGACGTCTTACCCAAAACCGTTCGTTGATCTTGAGGTAAAATTAAGCGGGTGTTTTGAATGTTGATTACAGAAAATCTGTAAAAAATCTTAAAATTCAGGTTGTTAGGACGGAAATTTTCGCGTGAGGTTTGGCGGCATTTTTGTCTGAGCTCTTTTTGCCGGCCGGATTTTTGCCGTTTTCGAGGGAATTTCCCAGCAAAAAAGCGAGTGCCGACTGACCGACGGCGGCTCCGGAATTTTCGCGCTAGCATCAAACTGCCACTGCCACTGCGAACTGCCTTCTGAAACCAGCCGCCGGCACGCCCAAAAAAATAAACTACAACGATATAGTTTTTAGCCGATGATTTCCTGAAAACGGCATTTTGGCTTATCTTCGCGCTGCTTTTCAAGCGGAAATTCCAGTTGTAACATTTTAGGTGTTTTGCAGACTAATTCCGCCGTTAACTAACATTAATTTATCTAGAATGAAAAAAATCATTTTGTTCTTCGCCCTTGCATTTACGGCATTGCCGATGCGTGCAGACGAAGGAATGTGGTTCCTCATGTTCATCGAGAGGCTCAACCACCGCGACATGCAGAAAATGGGACTTCAGCTTACGGCCGAAGAAATCTACAGCATCAACCACAGCTCGCTCAAGGACGCGATCGTGCAGTTCAACGGCGGTTGTACGGCCGAACTGATCTCTAAGGACGGTTTGGTTCTTACCAATCACCACTGCGGTTACGATGCGATTGCAGAACTTTCTTCTCCAGAGAAAAACTACCTGCGCGACGGTTATTGGGCAGCAGACAAGAAAGCCGAAATGAAGCCGAAGTCTTTGTTCGTGCGCTTTTTTGTTCGTATGGACGATGTGTCGAAACGCATTTTGGGCAAGGTGAACGAAAAGATGACCGAAGCCGAACGCAACAAGATCATCCAACAGGAAATCGCCGCTATCGAAAAAGAGAACAGCGAGAACGGGAAATATGTGGTTTCGGTTCGCCCTTTCTTTCAAGGGAACGAGTACTACTATTTCGTGTATCAGGATTTCAAGGACGTCCGTTTTGTGGGAACACCGCCAGAAAGCATCGGGAAATTTGGTGGAGACACCGACAACTGGGAATGGCCGCGCCACACTGGAGATTTCTCTATGTTCCGTATTTATGGGGACAAAGACGGGAATCCGGCAGACTATTCTGAAAACAACGTTCCGATCCATCCTAAAAAATACCTGAACATCAACTTGAACGGCGTTCAGGAGAAAGATTTCGCGATGATTTTGGGATATCCGGGAAGAACTAACCGTTGGATGCCAGCCGGCGGAATCGAGCAGAACGTGAAGTTCGCTTATCCGGCTTGGGTTGAAGGTGCCAAAACGGGCATGGACGCCATGAAGAAACACATGGACAAAAGCGACGACGTGCGTTTGAAATATGCTTCGAAGTACGCTTCTACGGCCAACTACTGGAAAAACCGTCAGGGAATGATCGACGCTTTGACCAAACACGGAACGGCCAAAAAGAAAACCGAGCAGGAAGCCAAGTTCAACACTTGGGCAAACAAGCCGGAAAACAAGGAGAAATACGGAAACGTAATCGCTACGATCAACAACTATTACGACAAGACGAACCTTAAGGCGCGTCACGACAACTATCTTTCGCAGTTGCTCAGAACGACAAATTATGCTACGGCTCCGTCGGTTATCGGGAATTCTTTGATCCAATATTACAAGGAAAACGATGCCAAGAAAGCCGAAATGTTGCCAAAAATTCAGGCGCAAATCGAGTCTTATTATGAGGAATTCTATGCTCCGGCAGAGAAAGATATCCTTACGGCTCAATTGAACCTTTACGCGAAAAAAGGTGCTGAATACGGTTTGGCTCCGACAGTTGAAAAACAAAAACGCCAGAACAACGGCGATTTCACGGCTTACGTGAACGAGATCACCGAGAAAAGTATCTTCTCGACGAGAGAGAAACTCGAAGCTTTCCTTAAAAATCCAGAGCCTGCAAAGTTGGAGACCGATCCGCTTTACGGACTTTCTATGGAATTGCTAGGGAAAATGCGCAACATGAATGACGAGCAGAAGCAAATGGGAGACGATTTCCAGAAGGCTTTCCGTTTGGAGGTTGAAGGTTTGAGAGAATCAAAATTGAACCCGATCCAGTATCCGGACGCGAACTCTACATTGCGCCTTACTTACGGAAAAGTGCGTGCCTTGCCAGCTGACAAGCGCAACGATGCCAAGATCAACAACTACACTACATTCGACGGAATGGTGAAGAAGTACAAAAAAGGCGACGCAGAATTCGACCTGCCACAACGTCTTCTTGACTTGTACAAAGCCAAAGATTACGGCCGTTACGCCGACAAGAAAGGTTACATGCCAGTGAACTTCCTTACCGATAACGACATCACGGGCGGTAACTCAGGATCACCGGTTTTGAACGGAAAAGGTGAGCTTATCGGGCTTGCATTCGACGGAAACATCGAGGCAATGGCCGGTGACGTGATCTTCGACAAAGATTTGCAACGCACAATCAACGTTGACATCCGTTACGTACTTTGGGTAATCGACAAATACGCGGGTGCGAAACACATCGTTGACGAAATGACGATCGTGAAGTAATTCCCGACTTCTTATTTAAACGAAAACCCTGTCTTTTGGCAGGGTTTTTTGTTTTACGGAAATCCCAACGCACGGCTGAAATGTATCGAGTTTACGAGATAATTTGTTAGGTGTGGTGAAGTTTGAAAACTGGATTTCGATTAAATAATTATGCCGATGCAGTTTTAACAAAAAGTACAGATTTTCTGTAATGGACTGAATTTGGGATGATTTACTTTTGAGATAGTTTTTTTGGAGACCTAACAAATCTTGGAGATTTGTTAGGTCTGGGGGGAAAGAAATCGGTCTAAAAACTTTGAAGGAATTTATGCCTCATTCAGCCACAACTTTTGGGAAATAAGGTCTGAGTTTCCTGGCCAAAAGACTGTTTCCGTGCAAAACGACCACGCCACACGAGGCACCAAAAAGTGCGGCCGCCCGACTGCCGTCAAGTATTTCAATATCCTTTATGTTTTTCGGACGCAGAAATCCCATACACTTTTTTAATGCCGGCGTTCGCTGTAAATTTACCTCGAAGTATTCGGATTCGTGCAACACGAAGATTTTTACTTTGCAGATTCGCCTTTCTGGTTTTCGCGGATTGTCCAATACAAATCTGTGAGAATAATCTTCGAACAAAGTGTCGCGATAAATTTTCTTTTTTACAAGTTCGATTTGGACGCGCTTTTTTGTCACGTTTTTCAGGCTGTCCAACCATTCCAGATTTTGTTTAGCATATTGATCGCGTTTTTGTTGACCCAAAACAAATTGTGTCGAAAGAGCAAAGAAGATAATTGTCAGAAGCGCTTTCATCATTTGGAAGATTGCACCCGAACCCCGCCAGAATGCCCAGAAAACTCAGGAGCATACATACTCTGGATCGTAGTAATCCCGTTCGAGAAATTCCCGGAATTGTTCACGCGAACCTCGTATTCCAACTCATAAGAACCCGAATTCAGTCGGCTAAAAAAGAAGTGCGTGGCCACATCTTTCGTGCTTTTGTAAAAGCTCATGTTGGGTTTCCACTGATAACCCGAAAGTACGTCGACAGGCTCGAAACACGAAGCTCTCATGCTTTTCAGATGCACGTATTCGAGATCTTCGGACGCTTGAATCGTGATGCGGATCGTGAGCAAATCACCCACTTTCAGTTTGGAGTCGGGAGCGACTTTCTGGAACTTTTCCCCGTCGGGCGAACTCACTTTCTTGAGCAATTCCGTGCGCACGTTCAAAACCCCTTTGTCGCTTTTCGAAACCTTGTCCAGATCTTCAAAATACTGCCAGTAAAAACCACCAAATCCGGGAACATCGGTTTTGTTTTCCACCTTCAAAGTCGCCATTTCAGGCAAAATCTCGCTGGCTTTCCAATCGATTTTCACATAACCCGTTTGCGCTTCTTTTTCATTTTCGGATAGTTTCCGCGACAGGATTTTCTCGTTTCCGACCTTAAAAACCACATTGTCTTTCACGTCGTTCCAATTTCCGCCTTGTAACAAAAGCGCGTAAACGGCCTCGGTTGTAGACTTTGTCGTAGGCCAATGCGAAGTCTGTTTGTTCTTGATGAGCCAGGCTTTCATGGCACTGACAGATTTTGTGTCGCCCGCAACCTCGAGAAAAGCCTCGATGAGCAAAGCCTGGGTTTCGATGGGCGCGCGATACCAATACCAACCGGCCGAATTGTCAACCCAAAACATGCCGTTGGTCTCGTCGCTGGCTGAAGTCTCGCGCAAATTGTCCACGATTTCCTTGGCCTGTTTCGTCTTCCCGAATCGGTGCAAAACCAAAGCTGCCATCGCCTTTTGGTAAATGTCGAGTTCCAGACGATCCAGAATGATTTGGTTCAGATCGCGTTCGATTTCTTCCGAAATGGCCGATTTCAAAGGAATTTCGTCCAGATAAAAACTTCTGGCATACAAATAATGAACGTCGGAATAATTCCTGTGGAAGCGATTTTTGTCCGATTTGGCTTTGAGTTTGGTTCTCAGATAAATGTCGTCCAGATAAGGGATCGCACGCTTTCCGACCTCGAAAATGCCATCGTCCGAAATGCCGAGTTTTTTCAGATGTCCTATTCCCGACGCGATGTGTCTTGTGATGAACTCATCGTCTTCGCCACCGTCGAACCACGCGAAAGCGCCCGATGTTTTCTGTTTCTGACGCAATTTGTCCAATGTCGAACTTTGGGACGCTTTCATCTTTTCCAGATCGAAAACCAAAGCTAACCTTTTCTTCTTTTCCGACTCGCTCAAAGCATCGTTGAACCAAGGCGTCTCATTGACCAGAGTCGACTTGAGTTCCTGATTTTGTTCGAGATTTCCCTTGCCATTCTCACGCCATTTCGCAAAAACTTCGGCCACTTTCGGGTTGCTGTTTATCACAGAAGTCGCCAGCGCATTGCCGTAATAACGCGAAAAAGTCTGTTCGGCGCATTCGTGTTGGTATTCGATGAGGTAAGGCAAAGACTGAAGCGCGAGCCAAGCCGGATTGCTCGTGAATTCAAGCGTCATCTGGTGGTTTTTTAGCGTAGTCGATGTGTTGTTTTTCAGATGCTCGAAAGTGACTTGCTGTTGGGAATGTTCACGCACCCAAAGCGGTTTGGACTCGGTAACGAGCATTCGGTTGGCCACCACGGGAATGATGTTTTCTTCCCCGTCGGAAAAATCGCCTGACTTGGCCACAACCTTGTAATGCAATCCCGACAGGCCTTGAGGTACGACAATTTTCCACTCTAAAGAAGCGTTGCCTGAAGGGTTGATTCTAAAAGGCTGCACTTTTTTGGCATTGGCCGAAGCCGCGTCAATATTCTGCATCGTGGCAGCGTCCGAAAGTTCGAGCATGGCATTTCCGTTGAGCAGTTTCGCGGTCATGTTCGAGATTTTCACCGAAATGACGATGGTATCGCTTTCGCGGAAAAACCTCGGGAAATTCGGTGTGAGCATCAAGCTTTTCTGCGTCGTGACCTTTTGCTGCAACTGACCCGAAACGCCTTTTTTGTTGTGGGCAAAAAGCCGAAGTTTCCAGCTCGTCAAGCTTTCGGGAGACGTAAAACTGAACACGATATTGCCCTTTCCGTCGGTTTTGAGATGAGGGAAAAAGAAAGCGGTTTCACTCAAATTCGTGCGCGTTTTCACTTGTCCCAAGTCTGCAAACGCTTTTTTGGAAGTTACCACGATCACGCCATTTGCGCCTTGACTTCCGTACAATGCCGCGCCTTGTGCACCTTTGAGCACGTTCAGCGACACGATATCGTTCGGGTTCATGGCCTGGAAATCGGCCATAGACACGATTTGTCCGTCAACGACTACGATTACCTCGTTGTTTTCTGGAAGACTACGGTTTCCTCTCAAGACGATTCGCGGTGAGGCGTTCGCTCCGGTTGCGTCGGCATTTACAATCTGCAAGCCCTGGACTTTACCGACCAATGCCATTACGGTAGTTGGTTCGTCAGAAAGTACGCCGTAACGAACGACTTGACTCGTTGCCGTTTGTGCATCCATTTTCTTTCGGATTCCCATCGCTCCGGTCACGACAACTTCTCCCAATTGGTTGTTTTCCTGACGTAGTTCCACATTCGTTTGTCCGTAACCGACCACCACGATTTCCTTTTCTTTCAGGCCTGGTGAATAATAGCCCAGCACTTCGTCTTGCGCCACTTCGATCTCGTAATAACCGTCGTCGTCGCTAAGAACGGATCTATCGGAATTCTTCACGCTAATGACCACATTCGGAACCGGACCGTAAATGTCTGTCACTTTCCCATAAACCAATTCGGCGTTTGCGGGCTTGGCTTTGCGCATCAGTTGTTCGCGGTAAAGACGATGTGCAGCCGAGGCTTTGTTCTTGACAGGATCAAATCCGAACTGCATCAGCAAAGGCACTTCCGGACGCACAAAACCATACGGCCCGCGCTTTTTCGAGTAGGCGTGCAAACTTTGGGGATAGTAGCGAGGCGTGTCTTTTCGCGAATAATACCGATTGTAGTTGTAATAAGGCATGGGCGACCAATGCCAATCCTGTTTGACCAATGCATCGAGCGA
>JBCNQO010000419.1:0-3012 GCA_039592825.1 Flavobacterium sp. | reverse complement strand
ATGGGATTGAAAGTCGACGACGTTCCAGGCGTGACCGTAAACCGTTATTGCGCATCCGGACTCGAGACGATCGGAATGGCCACGGCAAAAATCCAGTCGGGAATGGCTGATTGCATCATTGCCGGTGGAGCCGAAAGCATGAGTTTTATCCCGATGGGCGGCTACAAACCCGTTCCCGATTACGCTCTTGCCAAAAACGGACACGAAGATTATTATTGGGGAATGGGCTTGACAGCCGAAGCGGTCGCCAAACAGTTCAACGTTTCGCGCGAAGATCAGGACGAATTCGGCTACCAATCGCACCAAAAAGCGTTGAAAGCACAAGCCGAAGGCAAATTCGACAAACAGATCGTTCCGATTACCATCGAAGAAAATTACGTAGACGAAAACGGCAAAAAAGCCACGCGCACATACACCGTCACTAAAGACGAAGGCCCGCGTGCCGACACTTCCCGCGAAGCCTTGGCAAAATTGAAGCCTGTTTTTGCAGCGGATGGATCGGTTACGGCCGGAACCTCGTCTCAAATGAGCGACGGCGCGGCTTTCGTGATGGTCATGAGCGAGGAAATGGTGAAAGAACTCAACCTCGAACCTATTGCGCGTTTGGTGAGTTTCGCCTCCGCCGGAGTCGAACCGAGAATCATGGGAATCGGTCCGGTAAAGGCTATTCCAAAAGCATTGAAACAAGCCAACATGAAACTCGAAGACATCAACCTTTTCGAATTGAACGAAGCTTTTGCGTCACAATCTTTGGCCGTAATCCGTGAACTAGGCATCAATCCCGATATCGTGAACGTGAACGGTGGCGCGATTGCTCTTGGACATCCGCTGGGTTGTACGGGCGCTAAATTGTCGGTGCAACTTTTTGACGAGATGAAACGCCGCGGCGACAAGTACGGTATCGTGACGATGTGTGTCGGGACTGGACAAGGCGCGGCGGGGATTTACGAAGTGCTTTGAAAAGACCAATGTAAAGAAATTAACGTCCGATTCAATTTTGTTTTCTCGAAGGCTTCACTGATTTTGATCTATTCAAAGGTTTGAAATCCGTGAAAATCGGAAGTGAAGCTTTCAACAATCCAATTCAATCCGTGAATCCGTGGTAAAAAACTGACAAGCGATAAACCTCAAACAGTAAATAAAAACAATGCCTTCGCGACCCTGTGTCCATGTGGCAAAACAAACCAAAAAAATTATGGAAACCTCTGTTGAAAAAGACGTAACGCGTGGCGGTCAATTTTTGGTCAAGCAGACGCAATGTGAAGACATTTTTACCCCAGAAGACTTTACAGAAGAGCAACGCATGATGCGCGACTCCGTAAAGGAATTCACCGACAAGGAACTTTGGGCGCAAAAAGAAAAATTCGAAAAGAAAGACTACAAGTACACCGAAGAAACCATGCGCAAAGCTGGTGAAATGGGCTTTTTGAGCGTATCGGTGCCAGAAGAATACGGCGGACTCGGCATGGGATTCGTCGATACGGTTCTGGTTTGCGACTACATTTCGGGCGCGACGGGTTCTTTCTCGACGGCTTTCGGAGCGCACACGGGAATCGGGACGATGCCGATCACTTTGTATGGAACCGAAGAACAGAAAAAGAAATACGTGCCAAAACTCGCTTCGGGCGAATGGTTCGGGGCATATTGCTTGACGGAACCTGGCGCAGGTTCTGACGCGAATTCAGGCAAGACGAGAGCGGTTCTCTCCGAAGACGGAAAACACTACTCGATCACAGGCCAGAAAATGTGGATCTCGAACGCCGGTTTCTGTTCACTTTTCATCGTTTTTGCAAGGATTGAAGACGACAAGAACATCACGGGCTTTATCGTCGAGAACGATCCTTCTAACGGGATTTCGCTTGGAGAGGAAGAACACAAATTGGGAATCCGCGCTTCTTCTACGAGACAGGTTTTCTTTAACGAAACCAAAGTTCCGGTAGAAAACATGCTTTCGGAACGCGGAAACGGTTTCAAGATCGCGATGAACGCCCTGAACGTGGGACGCATCAAATTGGGCGCGGCTTGTTTGGACGCCCAGAGAAGGATTACGACCGAAGCCGCAAAATATGCCAACGAGCGCATCCAGTTCAACACGCCTATCGCTTCTTTTGGTGCAATCCGCTCGAAGTTGGCCGAAATGGCAACATCTTGTTACGCGGGCGAAAGTGCTACTTACCGCGCGGCCCACGACATCCAGAACCGGATTTCTGCTCGCGAGGCAGACGGCGTCGGGCATCAGGAAGCCGAATTGAAAGGCGTGGAAGAATATGCAATCGAATGTTCGATCATTAAGGTTGCGGTTTCTGAAGACGTACAGAATTGTGCCGACGAAGGCATACAGATCTTTGGCGGAATGGGCTTTTCGGAAGACACGCCAATGGAATCTGCATGGAGAGACGCGCGCATTTCGAGAATTTACGAAGGCACGAACGAGATCAACCGTATGCTTTCTGTGGGAATGCTCATCAAAAAAGCAATGAAAGGCCACGTGGACCTGCTTGGACCGGCGATGAAAGTGCAGGAAGATCTTATGGGAATTCCGGATTTCAACACGCCCGATTACTCGGAATTGTTCAGCGAGGAAAAGGAAATGATCGCCAAACTCAAGAAAACGTTCTTGATGGTGGCCGGCGGAGCCGTGCAGAAATTCGGGCCGGAGCTTGATTCGCACCAGCAATTGCTTATGGCCGCGGCCGACATTCTGATCGAGATTTACCTGGCTGAATCGACTATCCTGAGAACCGAGAAACTCGCGAAGTCTATTGGCGAAAAACAAGCCGAAGCGCAGATCGCGGCCGCAAAACTATATTTGTACAAAGCCGTAGACATCGTGCACTCGAAAGGAAAAGAAGGCATCGCGTCTTTTGCCGAAGGTGACGAGCAACGCATCATGATGATGGGATTGAGACGTTTTACCAAATACGTGAACATGCCGAATGTGGTGGCCTTGCGCGACGTGGTTGCCGACAAGGTCGTGGCTTCGAACGGTTATCCTTTCTAAGGACGTTCTTG
>JBCNQO010000418.1:0-3014 GCA_039592825.1 Flavobacterium sp. | reverse complement strand
TGCCAGCCGTGCAAAAAGCCGTAAGCGAGCTCTTCGGAATCAATGTCGAACACTTTGAGTTCCAGGCCACGCGACGCGATTTCGAAGGTGACATCACGCTCGTCGTTTTCCCGCTTTTGAAGGTCATCAAAGGCAATCCGGCGCAAATTGGCAGTTCGATCGGGCAATATCTTCAGGATAACGTAAACGAAGTCAAGGCGTTCAACGTCGTACAAGGCTTTCTGAACATCGTGATTTCAGACGATTTCTACCTCGATTTCTTCAGTGAAATCAAAGACGATTCAAACTACGGTTTTGTCAGCGCTTCCGCGGACGGTAAAGCGGTAATGGTAGAATATTCGTCACCGAACACAAACAAGCCGCTTCACCTCGGCCACGTGCGGAACAACCTTTTGGGATATTCCGTAGCCGAAATCCTCAAAGCCGCCGGACATAAAGTCTACAAAACCCAAATCATCAACGACAGAGGAATCCATATTTGTAAGTCGATGATCGCTTGGGAGAAATTCGGCAATGGCGAAACACCAGAAACTTCCGGACTCAAAGGCGATAAGCTCGTCGGGAAATACTACGTTGAATTCGACAAGGAATACAAAAGGCAAATTGAGGCTTTGACGTCTGAAGGAAAATCCGAAGAAGAAGCCAAAAAAGAAGCCCCGATTCTCGTAGAAGCACAAGAAATGCTACGCGATTGGGAAGCCGGAAAACCAGAAGTGATCGCGCTTTGGGAAAAAATGAACGCCTGGGTTTACGACGGTTTCGGCCAGACTTACAAGAAACTCGGCGTCGATTTCGACCAATATTACTACGAATCGAACACTTACCTTTTGGGCAAAGAAGTCGTGCAGTTCGGTCTTGAAAAAGGCATTTTTGAAAAAGACCCAGACGGTTCGGTCTGGATCGATCTTACCGAAGATGGTTTGGATAGAAAAATCGTGTTGCGCTCAGACGGAACGGCGGTTTACATGACCCAAGACATCGGAACGGCGATCCAAAGAACCAAAGATTTTCCAGACGTAGGCGGAATGGTCTACACCGTAGGAAACGAGCAGGATTACCACTTCAAGGTGTTGTTCCTGATCCTCAAAAAACTCGGTTTCGATTGGGCCGACAATTTGTTCCACCTTTCTTACGGAATGGTCGATCTGCCATCGGGAAAAATGAAAAGCCGTGAAGGAACGGTCGTAGACGCAGACGATCTTATGGGCGACATGTCGGCGACAGCCAAAACCATTTCGGAAGATCTGGGCAAACTCGACGGTTATTCGGACGAAGAAAAAGCGCGTCTTTACGAAATCATCGGTCTTGGCGCCTTGAAATACTATATCCTGAAAGTCGATCCTAAGAAACGCATTCTGTTCAACCCAGAAGAATCGGTCGATTTCGCAGGAAATACTGGCCCATTCATTCAATACACCTACGCGAGAATCCGTTCAATCCTAAGAAAAGCCGACTTCGATTTTTCGGCCCAGATCAAAGGATACGACTTACACGAAAAAGAGAAAGAACTCTTGAAGCTCATCGCGACTTTCCCGTCGGTAATCCAAGACGCGGCCAACAACCACAGCCCGGCGCTGATCGCCAATTTCACCTACGACCTCGTCAAGGAATACAACTCGTTCTACCAATCGGTGCCAATTTTGGGCGCTGAAGTCGAGGCCGAGAAGATTTTCCGTACGCAATTGTCGAAAAAAGTGGCCGATGTTATTGAAGCTTCTTTTAAACTTTTGGGAATCAGTGTTCCTGAGCGAATGTAATTTGAATTGACAATTGATAATTAACAATTGATAATTGATTGTGGAGACACCAAAATCATATTTCCTTTCCTCGTTTTTGATAGTATTGCTTTCAGCCGTTTTTTTCCTCGGAATCAAGCGCGTCTTGCCGAAAAAAATCTTTTCAGACAAAGCCGGAACAACCAAAAACGTGCTGATCGACTCGATGCTAATTGACGCATTCGAAGAAGAAAAGAAACAAGCGGTGCTCGATTCGGCCGCGGGAATCGGTGAAAATGCCGAAGCCGGAGAAGCAATGCCAAACCAACCTGTGGTTTATTATCCGACCGACGGCATCCAATTTCCAGAAGAAACTTTCGAGAAATACAAAGGCGACCAATTCCTGATTCCGTTTTACGAAAAATTGTATCAGCTGGAAAAGACCGGAAACGGCAATGTTCGTATCGCGTATTTCGGTGATTCGATGACAGACGGCGACATGATCGTTCAGGATTTCCGTACGAACATGCAAGAAGAATTCGGTGGTCGAGGCGTTGGTTTCGTTTCGATCACTTCGGAATCTGCGGCTTCGCGGAATTCCATCAAACACGAATACGGCGGCAACTGGAAAATGCAATCTTACTTGAACGTGAAATGGCCAAAACGCTCGTTCGGCGTAAATGGGCACGTGTTTTTCGCCAATGATACGACCAAAACCGAATGGGTGAAATTCACTTCGGGCAAAGGCAAATTCAATCAGGAACTCGACAATCCGACGGTTTTCTACGGAAGCTCGAACAACAAGAAAGGCGTCGTTTACTACATTTCTGGCAAGGATACGATCCGCAAGAAAATGAACGCCGGCGCGACTTTGAACACGATCCAATTGGCCAATGGTTCCATGAAAAGCATCAAAGTCAATTTCGCAAAAGCCGATTCCATCCCGATTTACGGACTCAATTTCGACGACGGAAAAGGCGTGCACGTAGACAATTTCTCCCAGAGAGGAAATTCCGGCATCCCGATCTCGAAGTTCAATCCGAGCCTCATGAACGCTTTCCAGCAAAAACTCGGCTACGACCTGATCATTCTGCACTACGGAACCAACGTTTTGAACTACGGAACGCTCGACTACAAATGGTACGAACGCGCCATGACCAAGACCGTCGACAAGATCCACGAATGCTTTCCCGGCGCGGCTGTTCTGATCATTTCAACGGCCGACAAATCGACCAAATACGAGATGGAAATGAAGACCGATTCGGCCGTCGTTCCGCTTACCAAAGCCCAGAAACGCTA
>JBCNQO010000417.1:0-3014 GCA_039592825.1 Flavobacterium sp. | reverse complement strand
TAACTTGCTTCGCGCTCTGATTGATTGGCACAAATATAGAAAAAGTCACCAACTAGTGACATTTATTTCGTACTTTTTGTTGCTGTAAACGCCAATGATCCCGAAACGGGAATCGCAAAAAACGATAAAGTCTTGAAAAACAAGGAAGCAAGCAAACAGAAATTTCTCGACGCCGTGGGCGAATTGCTCATGACTCAAGGTTTTTCGGCTCTAAAAATCAATGAAATCGCGTCTGTGGCCGGGCTCGACAAGAAACTTATCTACCGCTATTTTGGCGGCAGGGACGAACTTGTGGACGCTTACATAAGTTCGCGTGATTTCTGGAGTAACGTGAAAAGAACCGACGCTCCGCCAGTGATAGAAGACGGCGGACTGGAGTTCTCGAAACAGATGTTGTCGCAACAATTCGACTATCTGCAACAGAACGAAGAATTCAAGCGCATCCTGCTTTGGGGATTGGCCGAAAAACGCGAACCGTTGAGACGTGTGGCAGACGAACGCGAAGCCACGGGAGAAGTACTGCTCACGAACATCACCGATCCGTTTTTTGGGGAACACGCCAATACTTACCGCTCGGTTATGGCTTTGCTCATTTCGGGCACTTACTACCTCAATATGTACGCAGGCGTAAATGCCGAAACGTTTTGTGGCATCGATCTTACCACAGATTCCGGGCGAGAGGAAATCCGCAAGGCTATGGATTTGATGGTTGATCTGCTTTACAAAAATGTCAAGTAGCGCCTACCGCAAAATTCAAACCTGTTCATTTCACGTTTTCGATTACGTATCTGAACGCAAGTTTTTTGCCCTCGTATTCAAAACCGCCAGCATCGGTGATCGTGAATCTCTTGTGTGAGGCGATTTCGTCGAGTACGTAGTAGCGCATGTTTGCAGATTCGACGATGTAGAGCTTTCCCTTTTCATCTTTTTTGTTGAATTTAAGGTCGAACATGAGAGTTGTCGTGTCTTCCATCCAATCTACTATATAACTGTCGGTATCGGCAAAATATCTTATCAGGACTTCGGTTCCTCCAGGTTTGGATCTGATTATCTCGGACGAATTCACATCGATCGTAAGATATTGGCTAACGTCTGCAGTATAAGACTTCGTGGCTTTCTTTTCCTCGTATTGGGCGTTTGAGACAATCGGCAAAACGAAAAGCAAAATCAGTGTAAAGATTTTCATATTGGTTTGGTTGGTTCCATTACACAACGGCGATCGAGACTTGCAAATTGTGTTTGGCCAATTCACCACTTCTGCAAGAGGTTGGTTTTCCAGAGTTTTTGGGCGTGCGTCCTGAAAACATTTGGCGCCTTGTTGAAAGCTTCGTCGAACGAATAAGTGCCACCATAAGTTTCCTGGCCAGAAAGCACGACTTTGTTCTCGCCTCTCATCGCGTGTTTTTTCGGGCCTTCGTACATGATGACTTTCATCTCGGCCGGACTCACGTCTCCGGCGCACAATTTCTTGTACATGATCCAGATTTCGGGAATGCCGTTTTTGTCCAGATCGGTGACGTTTAAAGTGTTCGGAAGGAATTCCAGTTGATGATCAACATTGCAATCACTCACGAAATCGTAAACCTGCCAAATGCGTTCGAACTTGCCCGATTTTTCTACAAAATGGTACGCGTAAAGTTTGTAATCGAAACCGTCGTTTTCCGAGTTCGCGGCCCTCGCGCCTTCTGTAGTACTCGTAATAGCGAAATGTTTTCCGTCTTTTTCCTGCCAGGAAATGGCGTCTGCGAGTTTTCCGTCGTAGCGGATTTCTTTCGGAAGCTGGTTTTGCTTGAGCTTTTGGGGCGCGATTTTCGTCTGTGAAAAAGCGATGAAAGGCAAAAGGGCGACAAGCGACAGGATTTTTTTGGACATGACGGATTCGGTAAAAAGTTTCCTACTAACTTACGAAAAATCGGTCGTCGCTTTTTGTCTCTAGTCGAAGAAATGATCCCAAAAACGGTTTTGTTTTTCGTCTGATACGTAAACCTCGCGGCTCTTTCGTTTCAATCCGTCGATTTTGTCGGAACCATTTTCGTAATAGTCAAAGAACAGTTTCCCGCTTTCGTTTTTCACCGGAAGTTCGTGCGCGATCACGATGCGTTTTATGGGAACAAGCATTTCGCCACGCCACTCATACAGCGTTTTTTGCGAATCCATGTACCAACTGCCTTCGTAGGTTTCGGCAATCTGTTTTCTGGCTTTATCGACTATGTAATCGGTAGAAAATGAGCCCGCGTATTTCACGGTTTTTGTCTTTTCGGAATAGCGATAGACGTTAAACCAGCGATTGCCGTTCATGTTGGGCGAAGTGGAAGTGATGATCTCGTTTTTTCCGTCTGAATCCAAATCGTCGAACGCAATCCTGAAAATATCGAAGTCTGTTTTTTCACTTCCGATTTTTGCCCATTTCCCTTTTGACAATTTGTAGAAATTCACGATCGAATCCCGAAAGTGGATTTCTGTAGCAATGATTTGAGAATCGTTCAGAAGTTTGACTATCGTTATTTCGCGAAACGGTTCTTCTTCGAGTATTTCTGATTCTTTGCGCCCAAAATAGAATGTTGTCGAATCTGTTTTTGCTTTTTCTGTGACGCTTGGCGCGATTGAGTCGAGTATTGATTGCGTGGTTTTTGTGCTGTCTTTTGCCGCGGAGAGAAATTTGGCGTTTGACCAGATCTGGGTTGGTTTTTGTGGTTTTTTGCAGCTGAAAAGTGCAGAAGCGAGTATTATTAGGGCTAGGATTTTTTTCATTTATTTTCTGCTGGTTTTTGCCACGGATGCACGAATTTATTTTTTGGCCGCGGATTAGCGGATTCACGCGGATTTTCGCTTTGCTAGTTTGATTTCCACGGATTGGATTTAACCGCTAATTTATCTTCTTTGCACTAATTTTTTTTGGCCACGGATACACGGATTTATTTTTTAGCCGCGGATTAGCACGGATTTTCGCTTCACTTATTCGATTTCACGGATTGAATTTAACCGCTAATTTATCTTCTTTGTGCTGCTTTTTT
>JBCNQO010000416.1:0-3020 GCA_039592825.1 Flavobacterium sp. | reverse complement strand
CACCGAAAACTCGCCCGGTTCGGTAATGAAATCGACGCGTCGGAACTCGTATTCGTGCAGAACCTCGTTGATGAAATCGATCGAAATCTTGTCGCCAACGGCAACTTTGAGCGTATTTTTCTCGAGCTGTTGACGCGTCACGACCTTTTCGGACAAAGCCTCGGGATAACTCACAATGAGCGCCGGACGCTTTCTCGAACTGATGCGGTTCAAAACTTCGGCACGAAGCAATACGTTGGCATTGTCGGTTTCCTCAATCTGGTAAGGGCGTCGGTACGAACCCGGATAGAACAAAACGTCTTCCTCGCCAACCAATTGTTCCAGATCATTAAGGTAATACGCCGCTTCTTCCTTGTCTGACAAAATCAGCAAAAAAGGCAGTTCGGACTTCTTGAAAAGCGTTCGAACGACGAAAGATAAAGACGAGCCAACCAATCCCGAAAGTTGCGATTTCGAGCCTTTTTGCTCGAGACGTTCGGCGATTCGGTTCAGTTTTGGCCAGGAGTCGTATTTGTTGAAAAGGGCCGTTTTGCTCAATTCTTCAGTTTTTTGTCCCTGCCGAAAAGTCCGTTGCGCGGCATCGGCGTTTGTGGGTTTTGGTTTTGAGGTGCAATGTCTTCGGGCTTGAAACCTTTGTCTGGAATAGCGCGCGCGGTGTCGAGCAATTGCAGCATCTCGTTTTCGCCTTGTTCTTTCGGAACGATCGCTTTTCTGTCGATTTCGTCCAGTTGTTGCTGGAACGCGTTGAGTTCAACATTGGTATCAGCCACGAGTTTGTTGATCTTATCTGCCGGAATATCCTTGAGATTGATGAACAGGTTGATCGAATTTATCTTGGTCGTAAGCACGGCGATTCGCGCTTTCACGGCCGGTTTGTTGTAAGTTGGCGGAATGTTCTTGGGAAGTTCCAAAACGCGTTCGGACAATATTTTGGACTTTTTCTGGAAAGCCGAAATATTGCTCTGTGGTTTTTGCGACATCTCACGCATCAGGTCGCGCCAGGCCGGCCAATTCGCGATAAGTCTTTCTGCCGAAGGATTCGCCGGATTCGTGTTAAAACGCCAGTTGTTGCTGATGCTCGCAAAAACCTGTTCCTTCTTTTTTTCCTCTCGTTGCTGTTCGACAGCGCGTTTATCCTCGTCGGCACACGAAATCAGGAAAATACCGATAAAAGCAAGGTAGAGCAACTGTTTGCGCATCGTTGGGAAATTAGGAGTACAAATGTAATCACGGCAAGGCAATTACGGCACAGTCATTAGGAATTATTAACGAATCGACAACCGAACGCTTCCAAAATGTATATTTGTGCAAAATACAGCACAACTATGCCCAAAATTTTGATAATCGGCGCTTGCGGACAGATCGGAACCGAACTCACGCACAAGCTTCGCGAAAAGTACGGAGTCGAGAACGTGATCGCCTCAGACATTCGCAAACTCAACAACGACGTGGTGAACAACGGGATTTTCGAGGTAATAAATGCCTTGGATTTCAACCAGATCGAGCATGTCGTAGAACAATATAAGGTCGACGAAGTCTATCTCATGGCGGCGCTTTTGTCGGCTACGGCCGAGAAGAATCCGGCGTTTGCTTGGGATTTGAACATGAACTCACTTTTCCACGTGTTGAATCTGGCCAAAGCCAAAAAGATCAAGAAGATTTTCTGGCCATCGAGTATCGCGGTTTTCGGGCCAACGACTCCAAAAAACAACACGCCTCAATACACGATCATGGAACCGTCTACGGTTTACGGCATCTCGAAACAAACTGGCGAGCGTTGGTGCGAATATTACCACAATATTTATGGTGTGGACGTTCGCAGCATCCGTTATCCGGGATTGATTTCCTGGTCGACTCCTGCGGGCGGCGGCACGACAGATTACGCGGTAGACATTTACCACAAAGCCATTACGGACGGCAAGTACGAGGTTTTTTTGAAAGAAGACACGAGAATGCCGATGATGTATATGGACGACGCGATCCGTGCTACGATTGGCATTATGGAAGTTCCGGCCGAGCAGATCAAGATCCATTCGTCTTACAATCTTTCGGCTATGGACTTTACGCCGACTGAAATCGCGGCCGAAATCAAGAAGCATTTACCGGATTTCGAGGTTTCTTACAACCCGGATTTCCGCCAGAAAATTGCCGACAGTTGGCCTTCGAGCATTGATGATTCGCCGGCTCGCGAAGATTGGGGCTGGAAGCACGAGTTCGATTTGCAGAACATGACAGAGGATATGTTGCTGCATTTGAAGGAAGAATACGGGAAGTGATTTTTTCTCGGGTTTGATATTGGCCGTTCGGAGTTTTTCGGGCGGCTTTTTTTTGCGGAGTTTTTAACTCCGCAAGATGGTGTGGTCGAGTCTGTGACTCGAAGAAATTCCCCGTGAAAACAAAATTTGTTTCTCAAGGACTATTTTGCGTGAGGGATTTTAGCGGATATCCTTTTTGGCATTCCTGAGATTTCCCGCCAATCTGGAGATTCGTTGCCAAAAAGATAGCAGCGGAAGCCCGACGGCGGCTCCGGTTGGCTCCTCGACTGCGCTCGGAGCCTCAAAAAAACAAAAAGCTTCCAAACGAGCCCAGCCGCCGGCACGCCCAAAAAAAGCAAAAATTATTTCTTAGCTTTTAGTTTCTCGACAAACAAATCCTCGAGTTTGGTTTTGGCTTTCACGACCTCATCGACATTCTCGTTCGGAACGGTCATAGAAAGCACGTAATGCGCAATTTTCCATTTGCCGTTTTCTTTCTTTAGAACGCCCGAACCGCGGCAAAGCTTCATTTGCGTGTCTAGCAATTCGTCGAACCAGGCGAGTTTTCCGTCGGAGCTGAAGTAGATGTTTCGCTCCAGAGCCTTGAAATTCCAGGTCGTGCCTTTGTCGAAATACGGTTTTGACCAAGCCTTGAATTCGGACACTTTCCAGTTTTCGGAAGCGTCGGTGCCAATATAGATCGCATCTTTGGTAAACGCGTCGAAATAAGCGTCGAATTTCACGTCTGCGGCGGCTTTGTGCCAA
>JBCNQO010000415.1:0-3022 GCA_039592825.1 Flavobacterium sp. | reverse complement strand
AAGTGCCATCGGCGTTGCATTTGGCGTAAACCATTCCGCTTGCGCCTATTTGCGGGCGTTTCACCCATTCGATCAAGGCATCGATCTCTTTGCGCGTCATTTCGCCACAGTTCGGAGCCGCGATTCCCACTACCAATTCGGCCGAGTTGAAAACCGAGAATTCCTTGTGTTGCGCCACGGCGTTCAATTCACCGAATTCCATCCCGAAACGGATGTCCGGTTTGTCGTTTCCGTAGGTTTTCATCGCGTGATCGTACGTCATGCGCGGGAATTTGTCCACTTCTATGCCTTTGATCTCTTTGAGCAAATGACGTGTCAAGCCTTCGAAAGTGTCCAAAATATCTTCTTGCTCCACAAATGCCATCTCGCAGTCGATCTGCGTAAATTCCGGCTGACGGTCTGCACGCAAATCCTCATCGCGGAAACATTTCACGATCTGGAAATATTTGTCCATTCCGCCCACCATCAAAAGTTGCTTGAACGTCTGTGGCGACTGTGGCAAAGCGTAAAATTGTCCTGGATTCATTCGCGAAGGCACCACGAAATCGCGAGCGCCTTCTGGAGTAGACTTAATAAGGTAAGGCGTCTCGACCTCGCAGAAACCTTTCTCGGAAAGATAGTTTCTAACGCCCATCGCAACCTTGTGACGGAAAAGCAAACTGTTCTTTACCGGATTGCGTCGAATGTCGATGTAGCGGTATTTCATGCGCAGTTCCTCGCCACCGTCAGTTTCGTCCTCGATCGTGAAAGGCGGCAAAAGCGCTTCGTTCAAAATGTTGAGTTCGCTTACGAGAATCTCGATGTCGCCAGTGGCCATGTTCGGGTTTTTCGACTCGCGCTCGATCACTTTGCCTTTCACCTGAATCACGAATTCGCGACCCAATGTGCGGGCTTTCTCGAATACATCTTTATTGGTGCGTTCCGAATCGAAAATCAATTGCGTAATCCCGTAACGGTCGCGCAGGTCAACCCACGACATAAAACCTTTGTCTCGCGATTTCTGCACCCAACCGGCAAGCGTAACCTCTGTATTGATATGCGAGGCATTGAGTTCCCCGCAGTTATGGCTTCTGTACATTTTGAAAAATTTGGTGCAAAAGTAACGAATATTGTGTAATGTCGGTTGCGCGATTTGGCTTTGGCAAGCGGCTGACTTTTAACATTTTTTCCAGATTTTCTGTAATGACCTTATTCCCGAAATCCCGATCTTACCTTCAGGGAAGGGGCTGGTGTAGTATCCCTACAAAATCGACGCGACAAAGCGCTAATAAAAGTGCGATTTTTTATCGACAAAATTCTCGATGTCAATAATTTGAAGCTGAAACCCGCTACCCACTGCTAGCTTTCTGGCAAACGCCGGCTTTTTCTACGGCTGCAACGAGCTTCCTTTGATCGCTGTCGCAGCCGTGAAAAAACAAGGCGTTTCCTGCAAAAGGCTATCCGTTTGTATCGGGGCTAAGTTCGTCCAAGATTCAACATTTACTTCGTACAGTTCGGCATTCGCCTCGGGTCGTTATTCGTTGTTCAACATTCCAAACCTCGAGATTCAATTTTCACCATTCCAGAAGTCAGCATCATTTCAATCCTGTAAATCTGTTTCCATCGGCCAACAGCGATTCCCAATCAAAAGTAGCTTTCCGCCAGTCACCATTCCCATTCCCATTCCCAATCACTACCTACTAATCACCAACCACTAATCACCACCCGAAAAATTCCCAATTTTTTCCAAAACAAAACACCAAACCAAATTATCTCTTACATTTACGACTCTGTAAAATCCAACAACACATGAAGAAACTTCTATTAGGTGTGTTCCTCGCTTCTGTGGGAATGTACGCACAAGACTCTAAAGTGAAATTCTCGGCCGAAATCGCCAACCGCAATACCGATTCCATCATGATCGTGGGCCGCAATTTCAAAAAGGTCATCAAAGGAAAAGACGGTAAATTCTCGGACACTTTCGAAGCGCCACAAGGCTTCTACAACTTAGGAGATGGCGTAGAAACAACCCAGCTTTACCTAACGCCAGGATCGGATATCACCTTGAAGATGGACGCGAAAATGTTCGACGAGACCATCAAATACTCAGGAAAAGGTTCGGCAGAAAGCAATGTACTGGCTTATTTGGCAATCGAGCAAGAGAAACTCGAGCCACTTATGGAGAAAGGCGACCAAGCAGCCTTCCTTGCCGGTTTCGACAAATTGTCGGCAGACGTTACCACTAAACTTGCGGCAAAAGACATCAACGGAGACTTCCGTACACAGCTAACAGCAGGTTTGGCAAACAACAAAAAAAGCCTTCAGGCCATGTTCGACGCCAAAGCCAAGCAAGCCAAAATGGTCGGATCGCTTTCGCCAGATTTCGACTACGAAAACCACAAAGGCGGCAAAACCAAATTGTCTTCTTTGAAAGGAAAATACGTTTACATCGACACATGGGCAACTTGGTGCGGGCCATGTAGAGCCGAAATCCCGAGCTTGAAGAAAGTCGAAGAGAAATACCACGGCAAGAACATCGAGTTCGTGAGCGTTTCTATCGATGCCCAAAAGGACCACGACAAATGGAAGACTTTCGTATCAGACAAACAACTTGGAGGCGTTCAGGTCATGGCTGACAAAGACTGGAACTCAGAGTGGGCGGTTGCTTACGGCATCCAATCTATTCCGCGTTTCATCCTGGTTGGCCCAGACGGTAAAGTCGTAGATGCCGATGCACCACGTCCGTCAGATCCGGCTTTGACCGCTAAATTGGACACTTTGGTGAAGTAAAAAAATAGGATAAAAAATATCCGATACTGTGAAACCCCGCGTCATTGCGGGGTTTTTCGTTTTCCAATGTTAAGTTTTTGCCTGTGTTACCAAATTGTTAAGCGAAAGTTTGGTTTGTGTAAAGTGGTTATTTACATTTGTGAAAGATTGAATGTTTAACCACGAATTCTCTCGCGCTTATTTTGATTTTAGTGAGAAAGTGTCAGGGAATTTCCAAAAATACCTGCGAAGTGAATTGTTCTTCGGCGATATT
>JBCNQO010000414.1:0-3025 GCA_039592825.1 Flavobacterium sp. | reverse complement strand
GGAGAAGAAGTCGTTCCCGAAAAGGTATCTCCCGACGAATAATGCATTCAAAATTATTTTCCTGAACTAAATCTTTCGGACACTTCCAGCAAAAAAGCCCGCTGCGCATCATTTATCTTTTCAAGCGCGCCGTCAAGCGGAAACCAGCCGGCTTTGTCTATTTCGGGAACCTCGATTTTCTTTCCCGACTTTGGCGGCCATTCGAACTCAAAAGTATTGCTTACGATATTTTCGGCATCGACGTATTTTTCTAAAGCCCATGCATGCACGATTTTGCCCGATTTCTGTTTTACCGATTGCAGTTTCAGGAAATTTTCGTCGGTTCTGAGCCTGTTTCCGGTTTCTTCAACGAACTCGCGAACGGCCGCGTCCAGAGGATTTTCATCGGCTAAAAATTCTCCTTTCGGAATCGACCAGGCGCCCAAATCCTTGTTTTTCCAGAAAGGCCCGCCGGGATGTACGAGAAAGAACCGCAAAGGATTCTTTTGGTAGAGTAAGATTCCGGCCGATTGTTTCATCAGATCAAAATACGAAAAAAAGCGCGATGTAAAACTTTCCGAAAATCGTATAACAACTCGCCAAAACTGCGGCACTACCTTTGACCTATAACCTGACAAAGTAAAGTATCATGAAAAAGTTAGCACTTCTATTAGTTACGGCACTGGCCTTTACGGGATGTAAGGACATGGCTGCCGAAAAAGCCCAACAGGATCAGAAAAGAGAACTCGATTCGATCAAAATGGTCATGCAACAGCAACAAGCCGCTCAAGAAAGACAGCGCGTGGTTGACTCCATGAACGCAGTCGCAGATGCCCGTGCAGCGGAAGCCAGAAGAGTTGCCGCCAACAACAACGCAGGTGCAGCAGCTCCGGCAGCCGCTCCACAGAAAAAAGGTATGAGCGGAACAGCTAAAGGTGCATTGATCGGTGCCGGTGCAGGTGCGATCACAGGCGCTTTGGTCGACAAAAAAGGACCAGAAGGCGTGATTGTGGGTACGCTTGGTGGAGCCGCCGTTGGTGCGGGAACCGGAGCTGTGCTTGAAGACCGCGCTAAGAAGAAAGCCGCCAATAAATAAGTTGCAGAAGCAGAAGCAGTTGATGCTGCGAGGCTTGCAGATAAAAGGCATCAATAAACCTCTATATACAACACGACTCAACTCGACTGAAGACCGGATCTTGAAAAAGTTCCGGTTTTTTGTTGGACATTTATCACATGAAAACAATTGTTGTAGGAGCGGGCGCCGCCGGACTTTTGGCCGCTTACGAGCTTTCGCGAAAAGGCGTCGAAGTGGTTGTGCTTGAGGCGAATGACAGAATCGGTGGGCGAGCGCATACTTTTGTGCCCGACGGTTTTACCGCTTTTATCGAAGCCGGAGCCGAATTTATCCACGGAAATCTTCCTTTGACTTTGGGTCTGATGAAAAAAGCCAAACTCGACTATGTGGAAGCTTCTCTCGAAATGATTTCGTTTGCCAACGGACAATTCCACGAAAGTTTTGATTCCGAACATTGGCAGGAATTCGCGAGATTGGCGTTCGAACTCAAAGCCGATTGCACGCTCACGGAATTTCTCGACCGTCACTTTTCACACGAAAAATATGCGTCTTTTAGAAAGGAATGCCACGACATGGCGCAAGGTCTCGATTTGGCCAATCCCGACAGGCTCAGTGTTTTTTGTATCCGTGAAGAATGGACGCAACACGAAACGCAATTTCGGCCGGTTTTGGGTTACACGCCTTTGTTCGATTTTCTGGCGGACAAAATTCTTGAAAATGGCGGACAGTTTTTGTTCGGGCATAAAGTCACAAGAATCGAATGGCAGAAAGGACACGTAAAAGTGCACTCGGGCGAAACGATTTTCGAGGCCGACAATGTGGTCGTCACGGCAACTTTAGGCAATCTGCAACAGCGAAAAATCGACTTTTCGCCTCAATTTGATGATAGCTTTTTCGATGCGATCGGATTCGGGGAAGTGCTCAAGATCTTGCTCGAATTCGAGTTCCCGTTTTGGGAAGAAACGCACCCAAAACTGGGATTTTTGTTTACCGAAGAAGAATTCACGTTCTGGACGCAACTCAGCTTAAGACGTCCGATTCTGGTAGGTTGGATCGGAAACGATCGCGCGTCGGAACTTTCGGAATTGTCAGACGAAGTTTTGTGCGACAGGCTTTTGTCCAAATTGTCTGAAGCTTTCCCAAAATCGGACGTGAAGAAAATCCTGAATGCCCAAAAGGTTTTCAGGTACACGACAACTTCCGAGACCAACGGCGGTTATTCGTGGACAACACCCGAAAGCCGAAAAGCCATCGCGCGAATCAACAAAGGAATCGAAAACACGATCTGGTTTGCCGGTGAAGCTTTCGAGAAAACCGCAGATGTCGGCACGATTGAAGCCGCATTCCAAAGCGGACGTCACATCGCGAGAAAAATCCTCAAAACCGATTTACCAAAAAACTGAGTATGTGCCGTTTCGAGAAAGGATTCATTTTGTGTAAATGCGAAGTTTTGCCGAGCCGAAAAAGTGGCAGGAAATCGAATGTTCCCGACACTAAAATCGAGTATATCTGGACGTTGTACAAACATTTGGGAGCAAATCCCGAAATAGAAATGGGCCGATACGAATTCCCGAAAAGCGACATCGGTCAAGGCCTGACAGCAGATTTTGTAGTGTCTCAACTCAATTCGCGCAACTGTTTCGACTTCGAATATTCGCCCAACGAAGGCGACAATCTGCTCATAAACGATTCGCGTTACGCCAATGGCCGACTCGAATTTTTGTTTCGCGATGAACAATGGATCGTCGATTTCTACGATCCTTTCAGCGAGCTGACCGAAATGGTCTTTGAAGGAAAAGTCATTCCGGAAACCGAAAAGGAAAGGTGAAATTTTAGAGATTTATCCGAAACCGTTTAGGCTTCGCAAACTTCGGCCAATTCTTGTTCGAAGTAGGAAACGATCGATTTCCAGTCGTAAAACTTGTTGTAATTTTCCATGCCGTGGTTGTGGAAAGCCGCGAACATCACGGG
>JBCNQO010000413.1:0-3027 GCA_039592825.1 Flavobacterium sp. | reverse complement strand
CAGATAACGCGCTGGTGGAAAGCTATCGAAGTCTTCCTAGACCAGATTGGCGTTTCGCACGACGGCGGCCTTACTTGGAGCAATCCGATTCTCGAGCTCGACGAAACTTTGGGCTATTACGGCGGACACAATCTGTCGTTCAACTCCGGAAACGCTTCGGAATTCGTGATTTCGACCAACAATTATTGCCAGATCACGCACGATGGCGGCCAGAACTACGAGCGTGTGAAAACGCCGTTTTACGAAACGACAACTTTGAATACTGTGAAATACGACGGCACTTCTCACGCTTTTTATGGCGTTCGCGGCGGTTTGTCCCACAAGAACATTTCGGCGGGCACTTTCGAGACGCTCAACGTGAATCCGGTTTACGCTTTGTCCGCTGCGCGGACTTTTCCTATTGCAGACAAAAATGTTCCCGGAAGACTCTTCGAGTTCAACACCAACGAATTCATGGGCGGCGGACTCACCGTGAGTAATGATTACGGCCAAACCAAATCGCAGCTTTTTTACGGTTATGCCGACGACATCCGTGCCTTGGAAGTTTCTCCTGCGAACCCGAACCTGATCTACGTTTCGTTGCGATTCGGGAATGCCAGCAAGTTTTATAAAATCGATTTTTCCGATATGGACAACATCGGGATTGACGAGATAAAACTGCCCATTTTCGACGAATTCTACCAACTGAATCTCGCAGTGATTACCGGAATTTATATTCCTGAAAATAATCCTGCGAAAATCTACGCATTTGCCGGCGAGCGTTGCTATCTCTCGAACGACGCGGGCGTGACATGGATTGATTTTTCCGCCGGACTTTACTCGCCAGAAAACCTCATTTTAGGGTTTGCCGTGAATCCTTTCGATGCCCAGGAAATGGCCGTGGCTTCGCTATATGGAATCTATCGCACGCAAAATGCGGGAGAAAACTGGCAGTTCGTGCAATATGGAAGTGTGTCGAACATCGCTTTTTCCGATGTGAACGATGGCGTTCTGGTGGCCAATGAGCGCTATCAGTCAAAACTTTATTATTCGGTGGATCACGGTTCAGATTGGACGATCATTCCGGCTTCGCAAACGGCTTATCTCGAGGTGAACGCTTCCGATTTCCTGTTTTCTGACGGGCAGATCGACGCTTATTTCGCCACGAATGATCTGGGTTTGGTGAAATATTCGATTGTCGAATTGCCGCTTGGCGTGGAAAATCCGGAGTTGAAAGATGAGGTTGTTTTGTATCCGAATCCGACTTCGGGAAAAATCGAGGTGTCGGGCATCGCGAATCAGACCTTGGAAAAAATCGCGGTCTATTCCCTAAACGGCCAATCGCTTTTCGAAACCACAGAAAACGCGGTCGATCTTTCCCATTTGAGCAGCGGAATCTATCTGGTAAAAATCGTTACGGACAAAGCCACCACAACAAAAAGGGTAATCAGAAATTGAGAGTAGGTTGATACTTGTTGCCCCCGAAGGAGTCCCGTTTCACGACGGGGCTTTTTCATTTTATGCAATCATCTCGTGATGAGTTTGTAGCCGATGCCGCGAATGTTCACGATAGAAAGCGTTTCGTCTCCAGAAAGGTAACGTCTCAATTTGGTGATAAAAACGTCCATGCTTCTCGCGTTGAAAAACGTGTCGTCTCCCCAAAGTTCAATCAGGATTTTCTGACGTTCCACAACCGCTTTTTTGTTTATCACGAGTCGGTACAAAACCTCGTTTTCGAGATTCGTGAGCACGACGGTCTTGTCGTTTCCTTTGAGTTCCATGGTGTCGTAATCGAAAGTGTATTTGCCTATCTCGAACACGGTTTGCTTGTTTTCGTCGGCTTTAGGGACGCGGTTCAAAAGTGAGTTTATGCGAACGATAAGTTCCTCTATGCTGAACGGTTTTCGCATGTAGTCGTTGCCGCCGGTCTCGAATCCTTTGATCACGTCTTCGGTCAGGGAACGCGCCGTCAGGAAAATGATCGGCAAGGTTGCGTTGGCCTTTCGCACTTCTTTCACGAACGAATAACCGTCGAGTCCGGGCATCATGATGTCGACCACGCAAATGCTGTAACCCTTGGAATTGAAGGCTTCCAGACCTTTTTTTCCGTCCTGGATCCAATCGACCATAAAACCGTTTTTCACCAACATATCGCTCGTGATTTTGCCCAGCGATTGTTCGTCTTCGAGATACAGGATTTTTGCGTTTGTCATGGTTTTGATGGGATTAGGATTTTGAAAGCCGTGCCTTTTTCGGACGGATTTGTGGGCAGAAGTTCAATCGTTCCGTGAGAAAGCGCGATGATTTGGCTACTGTAATTCAGGCCAAGACCGAAGCCTTTCACGGTGTAGATGTTGTTTTCCTGAACGCGGAAATACGGTTTGAAGATTTCCGAACGGTATTTGTCGGGAATGCCGATGCCTTGGTCGCGGAAGACGATGGAAACGTTGTTTTTGTCCGATGCGATACTAATCGAAATCACGGCCGCGTCGTTCGAATACTTGATCGAATTGTCGACCAGATTCCTGAAAACGTTCGCGAAATGTTGTTCATCGATTTCGATAAAAAGCGGATTTTCGGGTTTTTCGATAGTGATTTGTGCCGACGCTTTTTCGAGAATCGGACGCAGGCTTTCCACGACATTAGAAACGAATCCGGAAACTTCGATTTTCGTTGGGTTCAAAGGGATTTTTCCGTCGGACATTTTCGCGTTGAGCAAGATCGAATCGGTCATATCTACGAGTCGGTTCACATCTTTTCTGATCATGCCCAGATATTCGTTGGTCATTTGCCTGTCGTCCAGAATACCATAATTCTGAAGCGCCTCGACCGCCGCCGAAATCGTGGCCATTGGCGTCTTGAACTCGTGCGTCATGCTGTTGGTGAAACTGTCTTTCTGTTGCATGAGCTTGCGCGCTTGGGCGACGTTTTTCTCCAAAAGCACGACCGCTCCGATGCAAATCAACAAGTAAATTGTGGACAGTAGCAGAAAAGGCCAGATTTGTTCTAGCACAAGATTCGGCAAATTGTAGAATCTTAAGTGATAAT
>JBCNQO010000412.1:0-3034 GCA_039592825.1 Flavobacterium sp. | reverse complement strand
TGCCTTTTGTGTCTGTGATTTCGTCTACGAGATTGAGCGTCAAAAGGCCTTCGGTCAAGCCGACCGCGGCCATGACGAGCGCATAAGGCGCGACGATTTCGAGCGTTGCCAGATCAAGCGGGATTTGCGGGATATGGAAAGGTGGAAATCCGCCGGCTACCGACGCGATGTCGCTGACTGTTTTGGTATCGATTCCAAAAATCAATACCACGGCAAAAATCGCGATAATCGCAACCAAAGAAGCCGGAACCGCTTTGGTGATTTTCGGGAAAACGACGATAATCAGAATGGTCAATGCCACGAGTCCGGACATGGTGTAAAGCGCCGTTCCTGTTAACCAACTCGATCCGTCGGCGACCTTGAATTGGGTGAGTTGCGACATAAAGATGATCACGGCCAATCCGTTCACGAAACCGTACATGACCGATTGTGGCACGAGCCGGATGAATTTGGCGAGTTTGAAAAGTCCAACGACGATCTGGATGATTCCGGCCAATGCGACCGCGGCAAAAACGTACTCGATTCCGTGCGATTTCATCAACGCAATCAAGACGACGACTGTTGCGCCGGCTCCGCCCGAGATAAGTCCGGGGCGTCCGCCAAAAATCGCCGTGACCAATCCCATAATAAAAGCCGCGTAAAGCCCGACTAGCGGCGGAAATCCGGCCAAAATCGCGAACGATAGCGATTCGGGCATCATCGTCATGGCAACTGTCAGTCCTGCCAAAATCTCGTTTTTGTAGTTGACTTTCTGGGAGAAATCGAAAAGGTTCAGGTAAGTTTTCATCGTGGGAATCGTCGGTTGGAATCGTGTGCAAAAGTAATTCATTTGAACGATTGGTTTCCGACGGATAATTTGAGCCATCCAAGCAACAATTTTGAGCCAGACACGAAAGTTCCAAAATCGATTTCCGACCGAACTTTGTATCGTAATCAAAACAAAAATCATGATACAGAAAATCAAATTACCCAATAATGGCCCAGAGATTTCAAAACTCGGTTTGGGCTGTATGCGAATGTCGCCAACCTGGGGAAAAACTTTTCCGGATGAAACCGAAAGCATAGCCACGATAAACGCCGCACTCGACCAAGGCATCAATTTCTTGAACACGGGCGATTTTTACGGAGCCGGACACAACGAAATGCTTATCTGGAAAGCGATCAAAGGCAGACGTGACGACGCTTTCATCAGCGTGAAATTCGGTGGGATTTTTTACAACGGCCAATGGATCGGGCTTGATTTCCGTCCCACATCTATCAAAAACTTCGTCAATTACTCGCTCACGCGTCTGGGCATCGAAACCATCGACCTTTACCAACCTTGCCGATTGGACGGAAGCGTTCCCACAGAAGACATCATCGGGACGATTGCCGATCTGATCAAAGACGGGAAAGTGCGCCACATTGGCGTTTCGGAAATCACGGCAGACCAATTGAAACAAGCCAATTCCGTTTACCCGGTTTCGGCACTGGAAATCGGTTATTCGCTGGCCGACAGACAAATCGAGAAAGATTTGCTTCCAACGGCGAAAGAGCTGGGAATTCCGGTCGTGGCTTTTGCCAACACAGCCGAAGGTTTGCTTACGGGCGACATGAAGGCACCATTGGCCGCGGACGCTTACCAGAACCATTTTCCGCGTTTTCAGGGCGAGAACCTGATTCACAATCTGGAGAAAGTCGAGCTTTTGAAACAAATGGCGTCCGACAAAGGTTTCACTCCAACACAACTTGCGATTGCGTGGGTGAATGCTCAGGGCGAAGACATCATTCCGCTCGTAAGTATGGCGAGACGTTCGCGTCTGGACGAAAATATCCAGGCGATGCAAATCACGTTTTCTGAAGCAGAAATGAAAGCACTGAACGATCATTTTGCCGTGGGAGCGATCACCGGCGGAACGTATCTCGTGCGCTAATATAAGGCCGGGGCAAATCGCTCGGCTTTTTTTATCTTTAACCGTAATTTTTCCTTTTATGCAGAATCCCAACGAGATCATTCCCGGCGTCATTTTTTACTCTTATCTCTCGAAAGAACGAAAGGACAAGGTCGGTTTCTTGGGACACAATACTTTGGTGATGCAAATGTCGGGTCATTTTACGCTTGAAACCATCAACCAAACCGTTACGATGACAAGCGGCGAATTGTTGCTAATAAGAAGAAACCAACTCGGAACGATTACCAAAACGCCTTTGCCGGGACAGGATTACCAAACGTTCGTGCTGGTTTTGCAGGACGATGTTTTGCGAAAGATTGCCCACGAGGAACAAATCGACATCACTCAAAAATACCAAGGCCCGCAAAATGTTTTGGTCAAGACAGACGATTTTCTCAATGCGTTTTTCCAGTCGATTGCGCCTTACATCAATCAATCGGACAAAATCACTCCCGAAATGGGCGAGCTCAAAATTCGCGAAGCCGTAAAATTGCTGTTGCGCGCCAATCCGAATCTGTCGGCTTTTCTGTTCGATTTTTCCGAACCTTATAAGATCGATCTCGAGAAATTCATGCTCACGAACTATCATTTCAACATGACCGTCGAGAAATTCGCCCAACTTACGGGCCGAAGTCTTGCTGGTTTCAAGCGCGATTTCAAGGCGATTTTCAAAACGTCGCCGCGACATTGGCTGCAGGAAATGAGACTTAGCGAGGCCAAACAGCTTATCGAGCGCAAAAAGGCCAAACCGTCGGCGATCTATCTCGATCTGGGTTTCGAGACTTTGTCGCATTTTTCGCATTCGTTCAAGAAGAAATTCGGCATGAATCCATCAGAATTGCTCGCGAATCTGGCTTAACCCAAAATCGTGTCGGCTTATGTCTTACCTTTGGATATGACCGATTTTGTTAACTATCTCACGTCTTCGTCCGATATTTCTGCAGCGGACATTGAAAGGATTTTCGCTTCCGCGGACCAGAAAACCTTCCAGCGCAACGAATTCCTGCTCGAGCAGGGACAGGTTTCTCGCCACAAGATTTTCGTGAGGAAAGGACTTTTGAGAAATTTCGCCCTCACCGACGACGGAAGAGTACACGTTTTGC
>JBCNQO010000411.1:0-3038 GCA_039592825.1 Flavobacterium sp. | reverse complement strand
GGATCCGGAACCTTTGCGCAGCATTTTACAATCGATCGAAAAACAACACAAGGTAAGTTTCACTTATCTCGACGAAGACGTGGAATCGCTCAAGATCGTGCCTCCACCCAAAACCGACAATCTCGAACAGAAACTCGACTATATCAGTCAGCTCACCGGGCTGACTTTGTCGTTTTCCGGCACTTCGCGCATTACGATCCTCAAGCCTTACGAGAACGCGACCGTGCTTATGGACACGCTTTCCGAAACCTTGAAGGAAGTTGTCATCAAGAATTATCTCGCTCGCGGCATCACCAAGAATTCCGATGCTTCGCTGCGCATTTCCACCCAAAAGTTCGGGTTGCTTCCGGGACTTACCGAAGCCGAGGTTTTGCAGACTTTGCAACAAGTTCCGGGCGTGATGAGCGTGGATGAAACCATTTCTAACATCAACGTGCGCGGCGGTACGCACGACCAGAATCTTTTCAACTGGAACGGCATAAGAATGTTCCAGACCGGTCATTTCTTTGGATTGGTTTCGGCTTTTAGTCCGCAATTGCCGCAACAGATCGATGTTTACAAGAACGGGACGCCGTCATTTTTTGGAGAAGGCGTTTCGAGTACAGTGAACATTGCGTCCAAAACCCCAGATTCTATGCTTGTCGGCGTGGCTTCGAACTTTATCTCCACGGAAGTTTTTGGTCAGTTCAAACTCGGGAAAAAGTCTGGATTGACAATTTCGGGCCGTCGTTCGCTCACTGATTTTTTCGATTCTCCAACCTACGAGAATTATTCCGACAGGATTTTCCAGAATACCGTCGTAACCGATTTGCAGAGCAATGAAACCGTGAAATATGGCGTAGAAAAAGACTTCCGTTTTTACGATTTCTCGTTGCGATACGATCAGCAGATTGGCACCAAAAGCCATCTTTCGATTTCGGGAATCGGCATGTTCAACGCATTGGACGTTTCCCAGACCAAAGACGATTCGGGCGTTGTGAGTTCCAAAAACAGCAACCTCGACCAGCAGAATTTTGGGGCGTCGGTAGATTGGAACACGCGTTGGAACGACAGGAATGAGACGACGGTTTCGGCCTATTTCTCGAATTACGATCTGGATGCGACCAACCGATCGATCGAAAACAACCAACAGCTCGATCAGGAAAACAAAGTGCTGGACACGGGTTTGAGGCTTCGCAACACGCACAAGATTTCCGAAAACCTCACGATCGAAAACGGCTACCAATACAACGAGACCGGAATCTCGAATTACGACAACGTGAACAATCCCGAATATGAGCGCAAGAGCAAAACCGTGCTTCGCAACCATGCTTTGATCGGGCAATTGGGCTGGAAATCGTTAGATGGCAAATTCTGGGTGCAACCGGGTTTCCGTTTCAATTATTTTGACCGATTCGGGAAATTCCGCATTGAACCGCGTTTGCAGTCGGGCTACAAATTGTCGGATGGTTTCCGATTGGAAGCTTTGGTGGAAACCAAAAGCCAGACGTCGTCTCAAATAATTGACTTACAACAGGATTTCCTCGGCCTTGAAAAAAGGCGTTGGACAGCTTCTAACGACCGCGACATCCCGATCCAGACGAGCTTGCAAGGTTCACTTGGCGCGACTTTCGAGAAACAAGGCTGGCTTTTGACGCTTGAAGGTTTTTACAAAAAGGTCGAAGGCGTAACGAGTGCGAGCCAATCTTTCCAGAACCAACTCGAGTTCGTTCGCGTGAACGGAAATTATGAGGTTTTAGGAGCCGAAATCCTGATCCAGAAATCGTTTTTGGAATACTTCCGGACTTGGGTCGGCTATAGTTTTAACCGAAACCAATACACTTTCGACGGACTGAATCCTCAAGATTTCCCGAACAATTTCGAGATCGTGCACGCTTTTACGGGCGCTTTCAGTTACGAGGGCAATCGTCTAAAGGCTTCTTTGGGCGCGCGTTGGTATACGGGAAAACCGCAAACCACGCCTCTTGTTGGTCAGTCGATCCCGAATTACGGGCTAATTTCGTATAACGATCCTAACAATGCGAACCTAGACGATTATATTCAGGCGAACTTTTCGGCGAGTTACTTCTGGCAGTTGTCCAAACGGGCGCAATTGAGTTTGGGCGCTTCGGTGTTGAATCTTTTCGACAACAAGAACATCATTAACCGCTATTATCGTTTGAACAATTCGAATTCTGTGGAGCGCGTGAACACTTATTCTTTGGGTCGTACTCCTAATGTGAGTTTGCGCGTTGTTTTTTGATTTTCTGATGAACTTCTAACCTGTTTTTTCACAGTTAAGATAGTTGAGAGTAGTTAAGCCGCTCGCTTCGCGGTTGTGCCGAAATGCTTCTAAAAAAGTGAGCGTATTTTCTTTGAACCATTGAGAAGTTAAGGATAGTTAAGCGAATCGTCCCCGGCATTTCCTTAACTTCTCTTAACTTCTTAATGGTAAAAAATCAGCTCAAATTTTAGCATTAGGGTGACAAAACAGCTAAATTAAAGGCTGCTAGCTTCGTGGTTGTGCCGAGATGCTTCTAAAAAAGTGAGCGTATTTTCTTTGAACCATTAAGAAGTTAAGGATAGTTAAGCGAATCGTCCCCGGCATTTCCTTAACTTCTCTTCACTTCTTAATGGTAAAAAATCAGCTCAATTTTCGCATTAGGTCGACAAAACAGCTAAATTAAAGGCTGCTCGCTTCGTGGTTGTGCCGAACTGCTTCTAAAAAAGTGAGCGTATTTTCTTTGAACCATTAAGAAGTTAAGGATAGTTAAGCGAATCGTCCCCGGCATTTCCTTAACTTCTCTTAACTTCTTAATGGTAAAAAATCAGCTCAATTTTCGCATTAGGGTGACAAAACAGCTAAATTAAAAACGCTGTTCGCTTCGCCGTTTTGCCAAAGAATTACACTACTCTTTTTTAAAATAATTAACCGCAGCAAAAGAATTCCAATTTTTTCGCGACTTGAACGAGCCTATCGGACTCAAATTCGAAAAACCAAAAAAGCCTCCCCGTCTCCGGAAAGGCCTTCTGTATTGAAATTTACTTAACTAACTATT
>JBCNQO010000410.1:0-3041 GCA_039592825.1 Flavobacterium sp. | reverse complement strand
AAAAAGAGAAAGCACATGGAAAGGGATTTTGAGAAAGAGCTTGCACAGAAATTGAACGCACGCACAATCGCGCCTTCGGCCAACGCCTGGGAGCGCGTAAACCTGCAACGCAACAAGAAGACGAAAAAGCGCACACCTATTATATATTGGATCGCCGCTGCCGTGGTTTTGGCTTTTGGCATTTCGCTCTGGGATTTCGGAACGGACGCACCTGTAAAGTCGACACCAATCGTTACGAACGAAACCGTGTCAATCCCGTCGGTCGGGCCGAAAACCAAAACCCAAAAAGTTCTACCTATATATAAGGTAGAACCTAATGCCGTAAAATTCGTCAAACCGACGCCGATCGCAAACGAAGAAATCGTCGAAAACAGGAAGTCCGAATCTGCAATAGACCAACCAATCGCGAACGTGAACCAATCGGTGCAAGACCAAAAGATCCAGGAAATACTTGTCGCGGTAGAACAAATGGCCCAATCGGGAAAACAACCTACAGAAGACGACGTAGACCAACTCATAGAAAAAGCCCGACAAGAAATCGCGGCCGGACGCGGCATCTCCAAACAAACAGACGCGACCGCCTTGCTCAAAGACAGCGAGAACGAACTCAACGAAAGTTTCCGCAGCGGCATTTTCGAAAGCCTGTTCAAACAGAAAAGAATCCGCGTGGCCTTCGGGAATCACTAACCATACTCAAACACTAAAGTTTCAATCATCATGAAAAAAATCATTTTCGCCGTTTTGGCGGCAGCAATCGGCATGTCTAAATTGAACGCCCAGAACATCATTCAATCGAAAGAATCAGAACGAGATTCTACCGAACTCGCCTGGCACGAACGCGACAAGAAAATGGCGCTACAAGATCTCGAGGACGAAAAAAAACGCATCCAGGATTCGGAAAAATTCAGGCTCAAGAAAGAACTCGACGCGATCAACCAGAAACTTTCAGACAATAAAATCACGGCAGACGAAGCCAAACAGCTCAAAGAAGACGCTGCAAAAAAGGCAGCCATAAGCATAGACGCGAAACTTGCGATCGTAGAAAACCAGATCAAATTGGTAGAAGCCGGCGATTTCTGGACGTTCAAACACGAGCGCGGCAGCCAGATCGAGCTTGGTCTGGGCAACGTTTACGACGACCGCGGCAGTTTCCTTTTAGGACTCAATTACGTCGACCAAAGAAAATCGGTGCAATACGACAAGCGCACTTACGCCGACATTGTCGTGGCCGGCGGAATTTCCAACACGCTATCGAGCGAACGTTCGCTAAAAGAATCACCCTACAAAATCTGGAAAAGCGGATTCGCCGAACTCGGTTTCACGTTCCGCACCAGATTGCTCAAGGACTCGAACTATTGGCGTCTGGCCTACGGAACCTCGCTCCAGATCCATTCGTTCGAACTCACCGGAAACCGCATTTTCACCGTAGACGGCGACCAAACCAACTACACCAATTTCGACGAAAACCTCAAATACCAAAAGTTGCGCATCACGAATCTCGTATTTCCCGTCTATCTCGAATTCGGGAATTCCAAAAAACTCGAGTACTACGACCGCGTGCGTTACTCGACTGTCCAGAACTGGAAATTCGGCATTGGCGGATACGCGGGCATGAACCTGTGGCAAAACCAAACCATAAGATACAAAGAAGACGGGCGCAAGATCGAGGATTCCCAACGCCGATCGTTCAACGCCAGCAATTTCGTTTACGGAGTCGGCGCCTACGCGGGTTTTGGCCCAACCGCGCTCTACGTGAACTACGACCTGAACCCGTTGTTCAAAGACGGCCCGCAAAAAGAGAACGTCATTTCGCTTGGCCTGAGAATCGACCTCTGATTTCATTTTTATTTTTTGGGCGTTACCCCAAACAAAAAGCAGCTTGTCGGGCTGCTTTTTTGTTTGCGGTCGGGCTGGCCGGTACTCGCTTTTTGCCGCACAAAAATCTCCAAAAAAGAAAATCCGTCGAGCGGCAAAAGAGCTTAGACAATACCGCCATCCCTAACGCGGGCGCGGCGTAGGAGATTAATTCCTGAAAAATCAAATTCCAAGTTCCAAGCTCCAAATTCCAATCGACAAGAATCCGTGCAAATCCGTGCATCCGTGGCAAAAAAATAAAACCATTAAGTTCATTAAGACGCTTCGTTTTTGTTGCACCGAAATTTCGAACCTTTAAGAAGTTAAGGCAAGTTAAGATTGCTGCGAAACGTCCAGATCCGTGACCCGAGCAACGTGAACTGGCCGAAGGCAAAATCCAAAAGCAAAGCGAAAAATCCGTGAGATCCGTGCAAATCCGTGAATCCGTGGCAAAAAAAACCGACGAAGTCCGTCCCAAAAATGAGCAACAGAGTAAATAATTCGATCCTTTCAATCACAAACACAAAAAGTTGCCGCGGATTAAAGGATTAGAAGGATTCAAAGCGGTGACAAACTGGAAACTTAGATTTCTGGAAAAATCATCGCGAAACTCCGGGGTCAAATTCCAACAAACACATCCGAAGGGTAACAGCCAAATCTCCAGTTCTCAATAAAAAGATTTACATTACCGCCCTAAGAAAACAAGACATTAAACATCAATCGCAAAGAATCAAAAAACGACCGAATTTTGTTTTGAGCATTTAACATCGTTGCTAAAGATGACCATCGTAAAATCTGTTTTTTCGCTATTCCTTCTTTTTGCGCTAACAGCTCGCTCCCAGCAAACGAAATTCGAAAAATACGACTCGCATCAACAACGGGCGATGATTTTTTTCAAAGACGGAGATTACAAGAAAGCTTTGGCCAACTTCCAAAAAGCCTTCGCAATACTCGACGACGAATCGGCCGATGACTATTTCTTTGCGGCGGCGTCAGCGCTTCATGATAAAAAAAATGACCTCGCAAAAGAACTGATCATAAAAGCCATTACAAGATCGAATGCCCCAATTTCCTACATCGTTGAGTTTGAGGAGTTCGAACAATACCAAAAACTAAAGCTTTTTGATGAAATCCTCAAAAACTACAATCGTTACCAAAAACAGTTTTACGACGACTTGGAATTTCCC
>JBCNQO010000041.1:0-8112 GCA_039592825.1 Flavobacterium sp. | reverse complement strand
ATTTTTTTTTCAAGAGCGCCTCAACTTTGGGGCGCTTTTTTATTTATAGCAGTTCTACGGCCGATTTTAGTGAATTGAAAACCGTGAGCCTCGGACGCGAATTGTTCACTTGTGCGCTGCGTTTCCCGAACAACCAAAGTTCCGAATCGCCGTCCATGATCTGGCTTTGTATCGCTTCTACGTAATTGTTCACTTCGTCGGTTTTCGGCTCGACTGTGAAATAAGTGGCAAAAGTCACTTTCGAAAACAGTTTCTTCATGATCTTCAGACTCGAAAGCGGAATGCCTTCGCCCAGGTAAATGCTGCGATAGCCGCGCAAAGTGATCTCGTAATGCAAGTACATCAAGCCCATTTCGTGCATCTCGAATTGGGGCAGGAACAAGATGAAAGTGCGGTCGGTTCTCGTGGGCTCTTTCTTTTGGACTTCTTCTGTGTTGCAGAAAACTTTCTGCCGCACTAGATTACAGATGAAATGCTCGTGAGCCGGCGTGATCGTGCCGCTTTGCCACAGTGTACCGACGTCGTCCAGCAACGGAAGCAAAACGTCGTAAAAGATTTCACCGAACGATTTTTCGGCCAGTAAACTGTCGTAAGTCGTAAAGAAAGCCGCCTGATCAAAATTCATCATCGCGAGTTTGAAGGCGTTGATCGCGTGATTCTTGGCGCTTTTCCTCGATATGATCTGTTGCACCATCTGACCGATTTTCGGGTCGTCCATCGTACCGATTTTCGAGATCTTGTAACCGTGTTTGTGCAGCAAGACTACATTAAGCAGTTTTTTGAGATTGTCCGAATCGTAGTAACGGATATTCGTGTCGGTGCGCATCGGTTGCAGGATGTCATACCTTTTTTCCCAAATCCTGATGGTGTGCGCTTTTATACCCGACAGATTCTCAAGGTCTTTGATGCTGAATTTCGTCTTGATATTGTTCATAGTTCCATAAAAATGCTTAAACAAGTTAAGAACTTTATTTTTAACGATTGTGTAAGTATGCGAATGATGTAAATTTCACCTGCGCAAACACAAATTTCACCTAAAATTTACCTTCGCTTCGAAAAAAAGCAATCTTTTTGGAAACCGAAATTGCGAATTGTTCGTAAATGCCGGCATCCAAAAATGACAAATTGAAATGTTGAACATTACAATACTTCGCAAAGTGCGCCAAATACCAGTTTCTGCGCAACTTTTATCGCGAATGGGTAGGTTATTCGGCCAAAGTTTTTTAAGTTTCCGCACCCAAAAACACCTACTATCGTGAAAAAATTACTCCTTTCGGCAGTACTTTTTCTATGCTGCCTTGTCGCGAATTCCCAATTCGTGTTTTCAGACAATTTCCTACCGGACGAAATCTCGATCCTGAGTACGGCATCGATCGCCAACGTCAAACAGAAACAAATCTCATTTTCAGACATTTCGAGCGGAAAAACGAAGCTCGATTTCAAACCATTGAAAGGTCGTTTGGGCAATCTGGGTTTCACGAAAGACACGTATTGGGTCACTTTCAAACTCGAGAACAAGTCGCAGGAATCCATTCGATATTATCTTGAAACGGCCGAACCGGTTACAGACAATGTCGATCTTTATCTGGTTTCTTCCGACGGAAAAGTAGCTCACCAGCGAACGGGCGACAAACTGACTTCGTCCGAAAGAGCCGTGAACAACCGCCGCTCGCTGTTCGATATTGCCCTAGACAACGGCCAATCGGTTACGGCTTACATGGAAATCCGCAACGACGGCGAGAAGAACAACCTGCCACTCAAGCTCATAACGCCTTCCAAATTGCTAGAGGAAACGTATCACGACCAATTGGTCATGGGACTTTTCTTTGGGATTCTGGCCGTAATCGCGATCACTTATTTGTTTTTCTATTTTGCGATACGCGAGATTTCTTTCCTGAATTACTCGCTTTACGTAATTTTTATGGCGTTGTGCCAATTCGCGCTCGACGGATTTTACCACCAATATTTCGGAAACGGCAACTGGCTCGACAACCACGTCGTGATCCTTTCGGCCGTTTTGAGCTGTTATTTCTTTGGCCGATACAGCGTAACCGTGCTCGAGATCAAAGCCGAGAATCCTACTCTTTACAGATTCTACCAAGTGCTTTTCGCGATCCTTACGGTTGAATTCACGCTTATTTTGCTTGTGCCGTCGTTCCTGGCTTTGGCTTATCCGATAATCAACCTCATGACACTTTTGGGAATGGTATTGATTTTTGCGACGGTTATCGTCAAGATGTCCAAAAAGCAGGAAATCGACAAATTCTATGTGGGTGGCATCGCGATTTTGTTTTTCTGTCTGATACTTGCCGTATCGATGAATTTCGGAATCTTCCCGGAAGATTTTTCCACCGACAACATCACCAAACCCGGAATAGCGCTAGAAATCATCGCCCTTTCGCTTTCGATGGCCACGCGAATCAAGCTGTTGAAAACCAAAAAAGAAGAACTTCAGGAAGTTGCGCTCCAAAAGTCCGAGGAAATGAACGACGTAAAATCCTACTTCCTTTCGAACATGAGCCACGAACTTCGCACGCCTTTGAACGCTATTTTAGGATTGGCAAGCGAGATGCGCGAAGAAACCGACAACGAGAAAATCCGCTTCAATTGCGAGATTATCCGTTACGCGTCTTACGGACTGATCTCGTCGGTAAACGACATCCTGGACTTTTCGAGAATCGAGAAAGGCGAATTGCGACTCGACCGAACCGAATTCCGCATTGCGGAGATTTTCGACAAATTGCGCGGCACGATCCGAAAGCAGGTTCAGGACAAAGGTCTGGAGTTCGATTTCTCGACGAATATCGACGAGAGCATTTCGGTTTACGGCGATTCGGTCAGACTCGAACAAATGCTTTATAACCTTTTGGGCAATGCCTGCAAATTCACTTCCGAAGGTCAGGTTTCGTTCCGCATCGACGGAAAAGTCGTTGACCAAAACCTCAAACTCAAGATCGTCATTTCAGACACAGGCGCCGGAATCCCGAAGAAAAAACTCGAATCGGTATTCGGACTTTTCTCCCAAAGCAATTTCGACAACAAACGCAAATTCGGTGGTTTCGGAATCGGATTGAGCATCGTGAAAGCGCTCGTAGACTTACACGGCGGAAAAATCGCACTAGAAAGCGAGGTCGAAAAAGGAACGACTTGCGTGGTAACACTCGATTATGACATCGCGGCCATCATCGCAAAACCTGTCGAAGAAGTAAAACCTGTCGAGAAACTATATTCGGACAAAAACGTGCTTATCGTAGAAGACAACGCCATGAACCAAATGGTGATCAAGATGATGCTCAAAACTTTGGGCGTTCAGTTTGCGGTCGCGGCCGATGGATCGGAATGTCTCGAGAAAATGAAACAGGAAAAGTTCGATTTGGTACTTATGGACTTGCAAATGCCCGTGATGGACGGATACGAAGCCACAGAAGCCATCCGCGCCGGCGAAACCGGAAAACTCAACACGAACATCCCGATTATCGTGGTCACGGCAGATACGACGCTCGAAAGCAAAGACCGCGTGTTCGAATTGGGCGTGAACGACTACATCACCAAACCAATCGACAAAAAGTTGCTGTACGAAAAAATCGACAACATATTCTTTGGTGAACCAGCGATTCTAGCCGCCGAATCTGTGCTGAAACTCGCTTAGTCGAACATCGATTTCTGCGCTGGCTGACGAACTGGAACTGGCAGCGAAAGTTTGAATTCCGAATTCACGTCCTTGATAAACTGTTCGGCCAGCAAAGGCGACTCGAGCTCGATGTTCTGGTGCACGAAAAAGTAAAGTTTCTGCAAACCTTCTTTTCTCCAGAGCTTGATGCGTTCCACCCAATCTTCCAGGCGTTTGTAATCGCTGGCGTGGTTCGCGCCCACGTATCTCACGAAAGCCACAGGACTGGTCAGTCGCATGTGCAGCATATCGCGTCTTCCCGCGGTATCGACAATGATGTTCGCCATTCCGAGTTCTTCGAGCAGATTCTCGTAATCGGCTTTGGCCTTGGCGTCGCTAAACCATTCGTTGTTGCGAACTTCCAAACCAAGCGGAACACCTTTCGGGAATTCGCGCAAAGCTTTCTCGAGTCTGGTAAAATCCTTGGGCTTGAAATTGTCATGCAGCTGCAAAAAGCACATCCCGAGTTTGTCTCCAAAATTGCTCACGGCGTTGCAGAAAGTGTCCATCGGCTCTTTTACGTCGATCAAGCGCTTGAAGTGAGAAACCGTATTGGTGATTTTCGGAAAAAGCTTGAAATCATCGGGCGTTTTGTCGCGCCAGGTTTCTACTTGTTGCCAGGTGGGCATTCCGTAAAAAGTCGCGTTGAGTTCTATCGAATTGAATTGGGTCGCATAATACGTAAGCTCGTCTTTCGTACCCCGTGGATAAAACCCTTTCAGGTCGGTCTTGTTCCATTTCGCACAACCGATCGACACCTCGAAAGGCGCGTCATTCTTGTGTTTGTTGAGAATTTCCTTTGTCTTCGAATCGTCTGCTGGAAGCGTAAAATCCACTTCACCCGGATTGGGAACCTGGCCAAAAATCATAAATCGCGGTTTTTGGCTAAGTTACGTTTTTATGCAGCTAATCCGGCTGCCGGCTGCAATCTTTCTGGCCGGCTCGCGGTTTTCTGCGCCCAAAACGAGCTTCTCCCGAAGGGTCGGGAGTAAGCTGTTTTGAACGCGAAAACCGTCGTCGCCGCCTGCAAAAGGATTTCCACCGCATCCGGGCTGTAAAGGCTTCGATACGTAATTCCAGAAGTTTTGGAACTATCAGACTATCTAACTGTTACGGGCTTTGAGAAATTTGTTAGCTTGCGTCAAAATCACGACATCATGAAAAAAATTACGCTGTTGCTCGCATCGGTTTTTTCGCTTGCCGGTTGGGCGCAAAACCTCGATCCGTTGCAGATCGATCCTACGTTCAACGCCGTAGATTTACCGGCCAATCATTATTTCATCGACACAGATATCAAGAAACACCTGGTTGATACCGAAGGCCGCGTGTACATCATTACCGAAACCCAGATTTTCCGCATGATCGGAAACCAGCTCGACAATACTTTCGCGCCCCACACGTTTGTAGGCGCTGTTCCGAACGAACCGGCGATATTTCAGGACATCATTCTGCAACCCGACGGAAAATTGCTCGTTGGCGGGAATTTCACCAAGGTAGACGGCGTCACACGTTACAAGATGGCGCGTTTCAACATAGACGGCTCACTCGATACCACGTTCAATGCACCTTTCCAGAACATGAACCAATACGGGGTGCTCGAGATGCATTTGCTGCCCAGTGGGAAGTTTCTCGTAATAGGAGATACTTCGCTCAGTTTCGGAAGCAGTATGTATGACAATCTCGTCCGCATCAATGCAGACGGAAGTCTCGACACGACTTTCTCGGTTCCCGTGAACTACCGCTGGAACCATCTCGCGATCGAATCGGCCGGAACGATCATCGTCTCGCACAACACCAACAACAGCTTTTATTCAGACGACAACAAAGTGTCCCGCCTAACGGCAAACGGCGCAATGGATCCCAGTTTTCCAACGGTTACCTTTTCTTCTCTTGTAGGTTCGGAAGCCTGGATAGACGACATCCTGATCCAGCCCGATTCGAAGATTCTCGTTTCTGGCCGTTTTACGGGCGCACTCAGTACTTCGTCTTCGGGTTTGGCGCGATTCAATACCAATGGAACGCTCGATACCACATTTTCACTTGGCGGACAAGGTTTTACGGCGACCCAATATGTCGTTTGCCGCGTGCGTGACATCGAATTGCAGCCCGACGGGAAAATCCTAGCGGGTGGCGATTTTACCCATTTCAACGGAGCGGTCGCCAAAGATTTCATACGACTGAACGCCAACGGAAGCCGCGACCTGACTTTTCCCGAACTCACTTCTTTTGCCAATGTCGGAAACGTGAAAACGATTACCCAATTGCCCGACGGAAAAGCACTGATTTCGGGAATGGAAGGTTATATCCAAAAAGAGAATCCGTACATCGTGCGAATCAATGCCGATGGTACTTGGGATCCGACTTACCAGAATCATCCCAAAGGATTCTACAAGCAATCGGTAAGCTCCGTGAGCAAAACGCCAGACGGGAAACTGATCGCGGCTGGCCAATTCTGGACGTACAACGGCGAGCATCACCAATTGGTGGCCAAACTCAACGCCGACGGTTCGGTAGACAACACTTTCGCGAGTGGCGTCTTTAGCAGAGATGATTCCACTTTGCCTGCACTTGGCGGAGCGGCGGTAGATGCCGACGGAAAGATCTATGTAGCCGGAAACTTCATCAAATTCAATGGGGCGAACTGCGGCAACGTGATCCGTCTGAATCCCGACGGATCGAAAGACACGACTTTTCCAGCGGTAAATCCAGGGTCGCAACCCAGTTTTGGAGGTCAGGGCGGAATCAGTGTTGTAGTACCGCATCCGCTTGGCGGTATAATGGTTGGCGGAAGTTTTACGAACCTTAACGGAAGCACGGCTTATGGACTGGCGCGTGTATATGCCAACGGAGCGTCGATCGGTTTCGGAAACGGCGAATATTATGCGTACGTGAGCGACATCGTCTTTCAGGCCGACCAGAAAATGCTCATTGCCCTGAGCTATAATGGAGGCAGCATCAGGCGATACCTTGTGAGTACGATGAATAGCGATCCGACTTTTCTTCCGCCTTCTGAAATCACTTCGGGATTGGCGAAACAGATCGCGCTTCAGGACGACGGAAAAATTCTCGTGGCCGGCGAATTCACGATTGGTGGTGTAAGCAAGTCGCTCGTGCGTCTTAACGACAACGGAAGTATCGACACCACTTTCAACTTCCCGTTGCAGACCGCCGACAACTATGTGAACGAGGTTTGCGTTTTGCCGGGCGGTCAACTGGCCGTGAACTTCTACGACAGCTCGATCTATTCGAACAAACTATTGTTGCTTAACGCCGATGGTTCGCTCGGTTCCACCAACATGCCAACGGTTTCGTGGGAAGCGCGTTTTACCAAACTCAACGACGGAAGCGTGTACATGCATGGAATGAAAGACTACGACGGTCGCCAACTTTACGGATTGGTGCGCCTTAGAGTAGGCGAGAACCAGTATTTTATGCAAGGCCAAAACAAACTCGACAGCAACAACAACGGTTGCCAAACAATTTCCGATCACATTTACAGAGGTACGCGCCATATCCATGAGTTCATCGATACCTAAAATGGCAGCAATGACAAATGTTGGTAAACCAAACTGATCCGCTGTCGCAATCAAAATAATTAATGAAGCTCTTGGGACAGCAGCAACACCTTTGGAGGTAATCATCAATGTAAATGCAATCATCAATTGATGTCCAAACGACAAATGGATACCAGCCGCCTGAGCGACAAAGATGGCAGCCAATGATAAATAGAGTGAAGTACCATCCAAGTTAAAACTATATCCTGTCGGAATGACAAACGAAACAATCTTACGTGGCACACCAAATTTCTCCATTGCGCTCATTGCTTTCGGTAATGCCGCATCTGAACTTGTAGTGGCAAATGCAATGGAAACAGGTTCCTTAATCGCATTTATAAAACGTTTCACAGGTATCTTTAAATACAAAGCTACAGGAAGCAATACCAAGCATAAAAAGCATACTAAAGCAAAATACAGCGTCGCTAAAAGCATGAAAAGATTCTTAAGGATATCGACACCGAGATGCCCCACAGTATAGGCCATGGCAGCACCAACCCCGATAGGCGCAAAGTACATAATCATGTTCGTAAACTTAAACATCGTTTCAGACATACTCTCGGTAAAATCAACCAAGGGTTTACGCTTTTTCTCATCGACCATTGCCAGGCCAATCCCGAACAAAATTGAAAATACAACAATCTGTAAAACTTGGTTATCCGCTACAGATTTGACAATATTTTCAGGAAACAAGTCGCGTATAAAAGAAGTGAACTTGTATACAGGATGCACATGGTCCGGAAGGGTTTTGAGGATATGCTCATCCATACTTTCCTTCGGCGCAGGGAGTTCTTCATGTGGCATATGTGCAACATAATATAATTTTAAAATGGAAATTCAACAAATAAACGATATAAAAAGAGGCTATTTTGAAGCTCTTGAAGACGG
>JBCNQO010000409.1:0-3052 GCA_039592825.1 Flavobacterium sp. | reverse complement strand
CAAAGTGTCTGTCAACTCTTCAAGTTCGTCTAGTAATTTTAGACTGTAATTTGCATTGCCATTGAAAATAAAATTCCAAAGTATTCGCCAATTCAAGTTTAGCAAAGTCAGACCAAACTATTTCTTTTGCAACCATTCTCTCATTTCTGACATTACTTCTGAATTAGTGTGGAATTGCCCTTTTTTTATTTGATTCCTTCCAATTTCAATTGCTTTGGTCTGCTCGTCTGTCAATTCGTAAAGATCGCTTTCTGAGGTGTCGAATAGAGTTTGCAAGGCTTTTAGAAAATTTATATCTGAGGACGCTTTGATCCTAGAAATTAAGCTATTCTTGATTTGATCGGAAATGTCCATGGCAATGTAGTTTTTATCAAAAATAGAGATTTTTACAATTGGTATTTCTTGCGAATGCTTTAAAATTATGGCTGCTAACTTAATTGTAAAAGAAACAGCATAAAGAAATCAACGTTTCAAAAGTCGCCCAAAAATCCAACTCAAAAGAAAACCGAAGCCAAAAACGAAAACCACATTAAAAACCGTCGGCTCGGAATGATAGCCCGAATCAGCGTCATTGTTATAAAAAAGTCCAAACAACCAATTCTTGTCGTCAAACTCGCAACTCGCGCAAAAGACTTCGTTCGCCAGATAGATGTCTAATGCGAATAACGACACAATAGCTATTATGAACACGATGAGTTTAAGACCGAAGTTTTTCATATAAAGGAGTCAATCGCTGTTTGGCCATGTAATGACGCCTTTGAATTCCGATTGGGAAAAACCATGAAATAGCGAATTGTCCCTATCAATTTTCACGTTTACCCAAACCCAGGCTTCGTGCGATTCGGCAAGTTTAGACTGGTCGACCGAAATGAAATAGAGGTTGTATTGTGAGAGAATCTTGTCGATAACCGAAACGTCTTCAGAGTCAAGTCCGTTCGTTGCGCCACCGCCACCGTGTTTTCCAGACAGAAAAAATGCCGTCAACTCGATTTCCGGACTCGAAAATTCCGTCTGTTCTTCATAAAAGTCGTTGGCCACCGGAATGTAGAAACCCTCAAGTTCGGGCTGGTAACAAGCCGTTCCACCGGTTTGGTTCGAATAGAGAACGCCCGTCGGAAAATCCAGAATCAGTCCAAAACCAACGCTGTCGTAAAGTCTTACAGTCGGCATCACATCAAATATTCCTTGATAATACTAATAATGGCACTAACAATATATTGAATCCCGATGGCCACGACAATAAACCCAACGATACGCGAAATGGCCACAATTCCGGAAGGACCCAAAATGCGCGAAAGATAATGCGCGCTTCTCAAAACCAGGAAAATCACTAACGAAACCAACGCCATTGCAGAAACCGCAATCACCATTTCGAGCATTTCATGGTGTTCTTGATAAAACGCGATAAGCAGTGAAATCGCTCCCGGACCGGCGAGCATCGGCATGGCCAAAGGCGTAAGCGCGATATCGTTTCTTTGCTGCACGGCACTTTCTACGCGTTTGTTGATACCGCGTCTTTTCGAAAGATTTCCAGAAAGTAAATTGAAACCCGAATTCACGATGATCATTCCGCCGGCAATTCGCAAGGCTTCAATACTGATTCCGAAAAACTCCAACACGTATTTGCCTATAAAGTACGAGATCAGCAAAATGATAAGCACGTTGATTCCTACCCAAAGCGAGATGCGCGACCTTTCGGCTTTTTCCTCATCTTGCGTCAATCCCACAAAAATCGGAACGGTTCCAATCGGGTTCAAGACCGAGAACAAAGCGGCGAAAAGGTAAATGAAAAGATCCATCTTTTTGGTGCAAATTAACGGCAAGACGCGAATTCCAAAGTAAATTCCAGGTCAAACCGAGGTTATGGTTTTGGGCAAAATTTATATCGGCCTTAAGACAGGCTTTCTGTTAAAGATAGTACTTTTATGAAACAACAGCAGCAACAACACACCATGCAGAACAAAAAAACACTCGTCCTCGGCGCCTCAGACAATCCTATGCGCTATTCCTATCTGGCCATCAACAGCCTAACGCGTCGCGGTCACGACGTGGTTGCGGTAGGACTAAAAGAAACCGAAGTCGCCGGAGTAAAAATTCTTACCACACCAGCGCCGTTCGCCGATGTAGACACGGTAACGCTTTACCTAAATCCGTCGCGGCAGGTGCAATATTACGACTACATCCTTTCGCTAAAACCCGAGCGTGTCATCTTCAATCCCGGAACCGAAAACCCGGATTTGTACAAACTGCTCAAGGAAAACGGTATCGAAATCGAGGTCGCGTGCACTTTGGTCATGCTTTCTACCAGTCAATATTAGAAGCATAATCCCGCGTTCCGCTTTTAGCTTTCTGGCAAAAACCAGTTTTTGTAACGCACGCCAAGGGCTTATCCCGACTCTTCGGGAGTCGCTTCGGCAAAACCGCAAAAAGAGTCGTTTTGTGCAAAGGCTAATCGCTGTCCCGAAGCTTCGGGAGGGCTAGGTTTTTGGGTTTACGGCAAATCTAAAACCCTAAAAATGCCTTGAGTTCGGCCTTAGAAGGATTTTTGGCCACGACAATCCCGTCCGGATTCACCAGAAAAGTCAACGGAATCCCGTTTTTTACGCCGTAAACCGTACTTAAGTCGTCGCCTTTCTGCAAATCGGCATGAACGCTTTTCCACGGAAGTTTCAATTTGGCGCAATCCTTTATCCATTTTTCGCGGCTTTCGTCAATAGAGATCGCCACAATCTCGAAATCGGGTTTTCCATAAACTTTTTTCAGCGCACGGAATTCCTCTTTGCACGGCCCGCACCACGTCGCCCAGAAATCAATAAGAATCCATTTGCCCGAAAGTGATTCCGAATTGAAAATCTTTCCGTTTTGATCGGGCAACGAAAAGTGTTTCATCGGTCGGTTCACGTCAACGACAGCGTCGGGAAAAAGCGAGCCGTAAATTTTCGCCATGGAATTTACCGATTCGCGGCTGTTGTCTGGCTTAAGTGTCTGGAAAAGTCTCTTGAGGATTTCGGCATCGGTCAACTTGAATTCCCGCGTCAACATCTCAAGAATC
>JBCNQO010000408.1:0-3058 GCA_039592825.1 Flavobacterium sp. | reverse complement strand
AGCCAAATTGCAATCATAGGTGCAAAAGCAGCTCCTAAAATTCCGGCCATATTAAAAGTTAAAGATCTACGGTTTTCATTGTGGTTTGATTTGTATGAGATTGCACAAATATAGTGCTTTTGGCCAATGCGGTTTCCGCTTGACGGAAGCTTAAAAAAGAAAAAACCTCGAATGTCCTAGTAGGCGCAGACATAAGAGGTTTTTGCGTAAAAACAGGTAGTTTAGTAATTGAGTTATTTCACCAGCATTTTTCGGCTTTGGGTGAATGTGCCTTGCGAATTCTGGACTTTTATCGTGTAGAGGTAATGTCCGCTAGACAATCCATATTCGCTTCTGTTTATCGAAATGTTGTTGGAACCCGCGTTCAGGCTATACTTCTTGGCCGTTCCGATCTGGCGTCCGGCGATGTCGAAAACCGTCAGGGAAACGTTCGAAGCACTTTCCAGAATTAGTGGAATCGTGGTGCTTTCCTGGAACGGGTTCGGATAATTCTGACCGATCACCGCATTCTGGCGATCAAGGTCGTCCACACCCAGGGACGGACCGTTCACGTAAATGGTGTGTTCCAACGTGTAACCGCCCGAAAGCGAGCCCGAAACGGTAGACATTTCGGTCGTTACCCCGTCAGAAAAAACATTGTCGTTGGCGTTGTACGTGTAACCGTTCATCCCTTTCGTGTAACCGTAAGCGGTGGCAGAATTTACGGTATTGACGGCGCTCGAAGTTCCTTCTGGGAAAGCGATTTGCGTAACCAGGAGCGAAGTTCCAGAAGCCGTATAGATATGGACATGAATGTGGGTCGCGCGACCCGTATACCAACCGGGAAAAATAGACGTGAAAGTCACATTTCCGTCGGCGTCTGTGGTTTGTCTTCCGCGAAGGAAGTTATAAGCCGTGTAATTCGTGGGTTGCATCCCGGTTCCGCCGTATTGGGAGTAATTCCCGTCTTTGTCGCAATGCCAGATATCGACCAAACAATTCTGGTACGCGGCGCAAGCGGCATTTTTGTTCTTGATGTAAATGTTCATCGTGAATGCGACTCCGGTTCTGTCGCCGGTAATGTTTCCGGTAACGTAAGACGACGGATTGATCGTAGGAAAAGGTCCGGCCGTCTCTGAATTCGTGACCGTACAATCCAAAGCTTCTTCAGTAGAAACATTTGACGCGTGAGTCGCCTTGAGCAATTCCGGCGTCAACATGGCCATCCCCAAAAAGCCAAGACTGTTTCTAAGAAAAACTTTGCGTTCCATGCGATTATTTGGTTAAATTCCTGAACAAATCAACGGGAACGTTCCCAAACAAAAAATTTTATGAGGTAAAGGCAGAAGTTTTTGAGGTGAAATTTTCCCGAAATCGCAATAGTTCACGAAACCTTTGTCTCAATTACAAGCAATATCGCATTTCCCGACAATGCTTCGAATTCATGGTCTTCGGATTCGGATATTCCCAAAGCGTCACGCGTTTCAAGCAACCTATCGTCGAATTCAAAAGCGCCGTTGATCACGAAAACGAAAATGCCTTTGGAAACCGACGTTTTAAATTCGCCTTTTTCGCGTCCGTCGAACATTCCCAAAAACCCTTTTGTTTCCCCGAATTCAAATGCTTTTTGCAGCACATTTCGTTTTTCCTCGATTGAATTAGGGGATTTCTTTTCGGACTTTCCGTCTACGCGGATGATCAGGTAATTGACTTGCTCTTCGTGATAAGGATTTGAAACCGACGCCAATTCCGATGCATCGACCGACAAAACCTCGCCTGGAGAAAGCGTGATTTCATCTTCGGAAACCAAAGCAATGATTGCACCGATCATCGGAACAATTACAATCGAGCCGTTCCTGAAATTATAATCTTTTGTTCGATTCGCACCCAACGTTTCTTCGTGAAAAATTGAAATCAATCCAAAATTTGAACGAAAATACTCGTTAAAATCGAAAAAGCTCAAGCGCCTGAACCAATCGTTTTCGAGTTTTTTCCGACTCGTTCCCGTGTAGATTTGGGCTTTCACGATTTTTTGTAGGAATAGACGTTTAGCGAATGCTGCGTCGGGATCAAAAGTGTCCGGACTTCTTCACCGTTCGCGAAATCTTCGGCATCCGAGGCATCGCAAACCAAAAATCCCAAAGGCGAAATTGAAATGAGATAAAATTGTTTGGAAATCAGGTCGACGAAAATCCTGTGTTTCGACTGATCGAGAAAATCCGAATCCCGGATTTCGAAGTAAAATTGGTTGAGCGCCAACGAATCGCCGTTCGCGTCAAAAACCATAGGAAGTTTTCCGCCCAAACTCTGTATCGCCGGATAAACCGCCGGACTCACGCGCGAATGGATCGTGTCGGCATTCGGCTCTTTCTCGAGGAAATCGGTAAACGATTGGTATCGGGCGAAATTCTCAAAATTCTGGATCTGAAGTTTGTACTCGAACCAAGTGGCCTCAAACAGCGTTTTGTCCCAAGAAGATTGGGAATCTTTGTCGATCGTCCGCCTGAGCGAAAACCGAACGTAGCCTTGCATCACGCGTCTCGTTGTATCGCAGCCAGAAAATCTTTCTCGTAACTGGCCGAAACCGGGATTTCTTCCTCGCCCACATGAACCATTTTGTTTCGGATCTTCTCGATTTTATTGATAGAAACGATGAACGATCTGTGCACGCGAATAAAATCCTTCGACGGCAATTTCTCGATGATCGCCTTCATCGTCATGCGCGCCACCACGGTTTTCTGGTTTTGGATGTGGATTTTGAGATAGTCGTCCAAACCTTCAATGAACAAAATGTCGGCAATCGGGATTTTGACGAGACTGTAATCTGCGCGAATGAACAGGAATTGCTGTTCGGCGTTCTGGTTCTGGTAATTGATCTGTGTACGGACTTTGTCTACGGCCTGGGAAAACCTCGAGAGCGAGAACGGCTTCATGATGTAATCGACCGCATTCAGGTTGAAACCTTCCACAGCGTATTCGGAATAAGCCGTCGTGAAAATTACCATTGTCTTGTGCGGCAGATTCTTGTAGAAATCAATGCCTGAAACCGACGGCATGTTGATGTCCAGAAAAAGCAAGT